>JAFRFY010000120.1 GCA_017434085.1 Clostridia bacterium | reverse complement strand
TGCTGTTGAGTAATTTAGTAAATCCGACAGCGGCTATAGCTGGCATTATTCCGAGACTACAAGTGGAGAAACGTAGAAAGAAACGTCCACTTCAGATGACACGTATATTAAGTTAGTGCATATGGGGCATCGCCCCTACGAAACCACGCTCCTTCGCCCCCCCATTCCCCGTTCCCTCCGGGCGATGAGGGCATCGCCCCTACGAAACCACGCTCCTTCGCCCCCCCATTCCCCGTTCCCTCCGGGCGATGAGGGCATCGCCCCTACGGGCATGCGGTGATTGCGGACGCCATGAATGGCGTCCCTACGGCGGGGTAGGCATCCGCGGACTTCCGATCGGGCGGGCGCCGCATCGGCGCCCCTACGGACGGGGATGGCTCCCGGGCGATGAGGGCATCGCCCCTACGACGGGGATAGGTCCCGGGCGATGAGGGCATCGCCCCTACGACGGGGATAGGTCCCGGGCGATGAGGGCATCGCCCCTACGGAACCCGGCTATTCCTGTTCCCTGTTCCCTGTTCCCTGTTCCCTGTTCCCTGTTCCCTGTTCCCTCCCCGGCTATTCCTATTCCCTATTGCCTATTCCCTATTGCCTGTTCCCTATTCCTATTGCCTGATCCCGCCCCCACTATCAACGTCCCCCGTCGTAAACCCCAGTGAAATCTTCACCGCCTCGCCGACCCGGGCCATGACCTCGGGCCGGAGGGTTCCGATGCGTTCCCGGAGCCGGCGCTTATCGAGGGTGCGGATCTGCTCGGCCAGCACCACGCTGTCCTTGACCAGCCCGGTGCCCTCGCACTCGATGGGCACGTGGGTGGGCAGGCGCGCCTTGTTGAGCTGGCCCGTCACCGCCAGCACGATCACGGTGGGGCTGTAGCGGTTGCCCACGTCGTTCTGTATCACCAGCACGGGGCGGATGCCGCCCTGCTCCGAGCCCACCACAGGGTCCAGGCAGGCGCTGTACAGGTCGCCTCGGGAAATCATGTTATCACGCTCCGCATACATCACATGTCCCATCGTATGCGGGTGCGATGCCTGGGGTGAAGCCGTCATAGTCGTCATCATCGCCCACCTTCATCACATTACAAAGGAACCCGAGCCGTCGGTGACCACCTGCATCAGCTCCCGCTCCACGCCGGTCATGGCGTCGATGTACACCAGGAAGCTGCCCGCGCCGTCGGTGGCCGAGATCTCATAGCACAGGTATTCGGCGTCGTTTTCCGGAATGACGCACAGCCGCGCGCCCTCGGCGGTCAGCGCGCTGCCGATGCGCGCGAGCGCCTCCTCCTCGGTGATCCTGGGGATCTCGATCACCCGCTGCACGTGGTTCATCAGATAGCCCGCGGGCTCCAGGCCGATCACCGCGCTGTCCCGCATGGACACCTGCACCTTCACCAGGTCGGGGTAGAGCACCACGCCGTCCTGCACGGCGGCGAAGTTCACCGTCAGTATGCCGTCGAACAGGCTCATATAGCTCATCTCCATACTCCCGAAGCCCCGGGCGAGCAGGAAGGCCCGCGCGGCGTCCACGGCGGCGTCCTGGGTGATGTTCACGTCCCCAACGTCCGAATCGCACAGCAGGTAGAGCACCTCGCCCCCGGCCTTGGTGACCCCGGCGCTCAGGCGATAGTCCCCCATCTGCAGGCTGTATTCATAGCAGTCCACCGGCACGCTGCCCTCCCCGGTCAGCCGCACGTCGCGGACCTGCTGGCCCAGGAAGGCCGTCAGGCGCTGCCGGGCGGTGGGCTCGTCCACCTCGGGCAAACCCTCGAGGGTCTTGAAATCGCCGTCGGAGCGCCCGTCGGAGAAGGGCCCGTCGTACAAAAGCACCGGGTATTCCCCCGCGGGATTGGTGATCGGCGCGAGGTTCTCCTGCCCCGTCGCCTCCAGCGCCCCGTCGAACACCGCCTCGCCCTTCTCGTAGCGGTCCAGCAGCCGCGCCAGGCTCACCGAGAAGCCCGCCGCCGTCTCGGACAGCGTCTGGAGCGTCTCGTGGTCATGCTCGGTCAGCGCGCCGCCGTTGCCCAGCTTCACCGACAGCGTCCGGACAAAGTCCCCCGCCTGGTTGATGAACTTGAGCGTGGCGGACACGGTCTCCTGTCCCAGCGGCAGAAGCGCCAGGTCGCTCATGGCCCCCTGGGTCTGCAGCGCGGTCTCGTTCAAAAGCGCCTGCATCTGGCCCCGCTCCCCCGCCACCAGCAGCTTGCGGAAGTTCACCGCCATGCCCTCGGTGAGCTCGCAGGTCTCGTAAAACGCCTTCTGCACCATGGCGTCGATGCGGGCGTTGGCGGCGTTGAGCGCCCGGGTCTGCGCCACGGCGAAGGCCAGCACCGCCGCAAGCAGCATCGCCAGCATCACCAGGCCGGCCTTCTGCCAATCCCGGTCCCGGATGTCCCCTATGATCTGCATATCCCGCACCTCCTCAAACCGCAAAGCGGTGGTTGCCGATGACGGTCTTCACCGTCCGCGTGCGAATCCACTTATCGTTGGTCTTCTTCGGGTTGTAGTAGTACAGGCACCCGCCGGTGGGGTCCCAGCCGTTCAGGGCGTCCCGCGCGGCGCGTATGGCGGTGGCGTCCGGGGTGTTGTTGATGGTGCCGTTGCTCACGCACGTAAACGCCCCGGACTGGTAGATCACGCCTGAGATGGTGTTGGGAAAGGACGCGCTGGCGACCCGGTTCAGCACCACCGCCGCCACGGCCACCTGGCCCTTGTAGCTCTCGCCCCGGGCCTCGGCGTACACCAGCTTCGACAACAGCCGGTGGTCGGCGGAGATGATGGACGCCGAAGCCGCCGTGTTGCCGCCGGAGGACGCGCCGCCGGACAGCGTGACCCCCATGGCCGCGGCGGTCCTGGCCCCTACCCGGCCGTCCGCCGACAGGCCGTTTTTGCGCTGGAACGCCTTCACCGCCGCCTGGGTCTTCGCGCCGTATTTGCCGTCCGCCGTACCGTCGAGGTATCCCCAGTCGATCAGCTTGCGCTGCACCTTCTTCACGTCCGCGCCGCTTGCGCCCACGTCCAGCACCGCCGCTGCCTTCGCCGCGGGCGCGATCAGCAGCATCAGTATCAGCATCACGATCATCGCCCGCCTCACTTCTTCTCACCCCCGAACAGCGATCGAAGCCACCGCCAGGCGCTGGAGTAGAGCGCGCCGTCGCCCTCCACCCACGCCTCGGGATAGCACAGCGTCGGGTACAGCACGCACCACCAGTTGTGCCCCCGCCCCGCGCCGATCACCACGCGCAGGGCGCGATAGTCCCCCGCGGGCACCCGCGTGCCGCCGTAGACGCGCTCCGGGAAGGGAAATACCCCGAGCTCGCAGCGCGCGTCCGGAGCGACGGTCCGCGCGGCGGCCTCCAGTGCATCAAGATTGTCATTAACGACCTTCCACGCGGCGTCCGCGTCCCCGACATCTTCCAATAATGCGCGGGCGCGGGAGAGCACCGCGTCCCGCACGCGCAGCTTGAGCGCCTGCGCCGGGGCGGAATCGCCCGCCGCCACCACGTGCAGCCGCACGTAGTCCCGGGATTCCGCCCGCGCCGGACACGCCAGCGCCAGCATAAGTATCAGCATAAATAAAAACCGACGATTCAGAACCATTCCTCCTGTTCACAGGGAATATGTTCCTATCGTCGGCATTTTTGGCGATTTTTATTCAGTTTTCCGTCTCCGCCATGAACATCGCCGCGGCGGTCTCCTTCGGCAGCTCGCCCAGGCGGTGCCAGAGCTCTTTCGGGAACTCACCGTTTGCGATCAGCCAGCGGGTCAGGGTGGAGAAGGTCTGTCGCGGGCCCTGCTTCCACGCCGCGTGCAGGGCGGCCTCGTCCAGCTTCCCGGGCAGGGGCGCGCCGTCGCAGAAGCGGCGGATCTGTTTGATCAGCGCCTCCGCGTCGTAGATGGCGTCCACCCGGTAGCCCATGACCGCCGCGCATAGCTCGAGCCCGCGCACCCACACGTCCTTCCAGCCGAGCCGCTCAAACGCCGTCTCCGACTCCAGCGCGGTCAACAGCGGCGCGTTCACCGGCTGTCCGGTGCGCAGGGAGCCGCGGCGCATGAACTCGGCGTCGAAGCGGGTCAGGCGGTTCAGGTAGCGCCGGGCGGGCTGCGCCACCGAAAGCGCGTTTATCTGCCGGAAGGTGTACAGCCAGCCGTCGAAGCGCCCGTAGAGCTTCATGGCGTCCTGGTAGCCCATGCGCAGGTTGCGCGCCATCAGCTTGGGGTTGAAGTCCAAAAAGCCCCCCAGGTTGTGCCGGGGCTTGACGATCCTGAGCCACGGCAGCCGCGCGTACTCCGGGTGGGTCAGGTACGGGTGCAGCTCCACGGCCACCACCTCGTCGGCCCCGTCCGAAAGCGCCATGTCCAGCGGCAGGTTGTCGCAGTAGCCGCCGTCGATGTAGCGCTGCCCGTCGATCACCTTGGCCGGGAAGATCGGAAAGCACGACGCCGAAGCGATCACCCAGTCCGGCAGCATGCCCGGCTTCATGTCCCTCAAATACATCGGACACCCCTGCATCTGGGGCACCTTGAAGGTCATGATCCCCAGCCCCATGCCCCGGGCGCGTATGCGGGGCTCGTCGCACTCCTGCCGCACGAGCTGTTGAAGCGGCGTGATGTCCATGCGCAGGTGCTTGGCGTTCTCCATCAGGAAGGGGATCACGTCCCGCTTGTTGGCCACCATGTGCTCTATGGCGAAGTCCTCCGGGTCCTCCACAGCCATGATGTTCTTGATGGAGATGTTCAGCCACACGTTCCGCGCCGCCTCCAGGTCGCCCCGGGCCACCAGCGCGGCGTTCAGCGCGCCGATGGAGGTGCCGTACACGCCGTCCAGCCGGACGCCCAGCTCCCGAAGCGCGCCCCACGCGCCGATCTCATAGGCCCCGCGGGAACCCCCGCCGCACAGTACCAACGCACGCTTCACCGCGATCACCTTCTATCGTTCTTGATTTCTCACGCGCAGTATGTCCCCCGCCCCGACTCCCTCCGGGGCGTCCATGTCAAAGATCGTCTGGGGCACGGCCACGACATCCAGCGGGTCGCCCTCGACGTCTGTCATGTTCATAGCGCAAAATTGGACCCCCAGGCTGTTCGGCGACAGCACCTCGATCACGTCCCCCCGCCTTATACGGTTGCGCTGCTCCACCCGGACGCGGCCCCCGGGCAGCCGCTGACGCACGACGCCCGCGAAGGTACAATCCTGCAAGTAAAAGCCGTCCTCCGGCGCGTGCTTCTTCATCGCGCCGAAGTAGAAGCCGCTTGCGTAGGCGCGGTGGCTGGCGGCGTCCAGCTCCCGCCGCAACAGGGCGGTGCGCTCCGGGGTCGCCGCGCCGGTCAGTATGTCGTCGACGCGCCGCCGGTAGGCGTTGACCACCGTGGCCACGTAGTAGGGCGACTTCATGCGCCCCTCGATCTTGAGGGAGGTCACCCCGGCGACCATGATCTTATCCAGGAAGTCCAGGCAGTTCAGGTCGAAGGAGGACAGTATCGTCGTGCCCCCGCCGTCCTCCTCCACGGGGAAGAACTCGCCGGGGCGCTTTTCCTCCATCAGATGATAGCGCCAGCGGCAGGACTGCGTGCAGGCCCCGCGGTTGGCGCTGCGATCCGTCAGATACGCGCTGATCATGCAGCGGCCGGAGTACGCCATGCACATCGCGCCGTGCACGAACGCCTCCAGCTCCAGGTCTCCAGGCGTCTTTGCCCGCAGCTCCGCGATCTGTTCAAGCGTCATCTCCCGGCCCAGCACCACGCGCTTCGCGCCCATGTCGTGATACACCCGGGCGGCCATGTAGTTTAAACAGTTGGCCTGTGTGGACACGTGCACATTGAGCGCGGGCGCGGCGGCGCGGATGGCGGCGATGGCCCCCAGGTCCGCCACGATGGCGGCGTCCGCGCCGACGTCGCAGAGCGCCCGGGCGTAGTCCCCGATTTCCGCGACCTCGGCGTTGTCGGGGAAGGCGTTGACGGCGACGTACAGCCTCTTCCCCGCCGCGTGGACGCGCCCCGCCGCCAGCGCCAGGTCCTCCATGGAGAAGCCCGCGCTGCCCGCGCGCAGTTGAAGCCTCGGCCCGCCGACGTACACCGCGTCCGCGCCGAAGCGCAGCGCCGTCTCCAGGCGCTCCATGTCCCCCGCGGGGGCTAAAAGCTCAGGGCGCGGGCTATTCATCGTCCTCGGGCCGGTACTCGGTGTCGTCCCAGTTCTCGGGCCGCAGGCCGATGTTGGTCTGCGCCCCCTCGATCTTGGGGTTCATGTAGGTCTCGCACAGCCAGTTGGCGTAGGACACGGTCAGCAGCTTGTTGAAGGTGGGCATGATGAGGACGTACAGTATGCTCAGCGCCAGCAGCACATAGCCCATGGAGGCCGGGGCGATCTCGGAGGCGATCAGCCCCAGTATCGGCAGAAGCAGCGTGAGCAGCTTGAAAAGCACCGCGTAGGGCAGCTTGCCGACGGTCAGCAGTATGGAATTGCGGATGATGTCGCGCAAGCGAAGGGAGTAGGTGACCATCATGACATACATCAGCATGGTGGCCATGGACCACAGCGCGCCCATCAGTATCACCAGCGCGATGGGCAGCATGAACAGCGGCGAGGACTTCGCCATCTCCCCGTAAAACTGCACCGCCATGAACACCACAAACGGCATGACGCCGCTGATGAAGCTCACCGGCAGCGCCTGTTTCCAGTTGCCCTTGACGGCGTCCTTAAAGTCGCTCAGTATGAAGCTGTGCTGGTCCCGCGCCCAGTTGCGCAGCACGAAGGTCACCCCGGCGTTGAACGGGCCGGTGATGGCGATGCAGGGGATCATGATGAGCAGCCACGTGGAGATCACGCTGAGCACGTCGGCGCGACTCAGCGCCCCGGGCTCGGTGACCTGCGCGCTGTTTAGGAGCATCAGGTTCATGATCGTCCAGATGACTGCGGGGATCCATATGATCACGTACAGCAGGTTCACCCCGATCATCTGCGTCCAGCGCACCTTCAATACCGTGGCGAACAGCTGCCGGCGGTTCGCCGGAAGGTCCGCCACGGTCATGTCCGCCTTGCCCTGCCTGCCGTAGAAATAGTTGTTCATCAAATCCTTGAAGGCCATGGGGCACCTCCTGTCTGTATCTTCCCCGCGATCTCCCTTACGCCCTTGCCAACGAGCGCCACGGAGAACGGCGCGGTGAGCAGCGCGCGCATGAGCGCGTTGGCGGTATCGTAGTCGATGGCGTTGATGCGGTCGATGGTCTCGGTCTCGGTGCGCGTCCTGTTCAGCAGCAAGAGCCGCCGCCCGATGGACTGCATCCGCGCGGAGGTGGATTCCAGCCCCATGATGTAGCCGGCCTTCATCTGCTCCCGGGCCATCTGAAACTCCTCCCGGGTCATGCCGGTCTCGGCGATGGACTGCGCCTCGGCGCGGATCATGTCGATCACGGCGTTGGCGGCCTCGGGATTGGTGGCGGCGTACACCGCCAGCATGCCGGTATCGGTGTAGGCGTTGGGGTAGCTGTACACGCTGTACGCCATGCCGCTTTCCTCGCGGATCTTCTGGAACAGCCGGGAGGACATGGCCCCGCCGAAGGCGCTGTTGAATATGGACAGCTCAAAGCCCCTGTCGTCGCCGGTGGCCACGCCGGGATAGCCCAGGCAGATGTGGGTCTGCTCGATGTCCTTCTCCCGGGTCAGCAGCGCGGGCTTCGCGGGTTGTGTGGCATACGCCCGGCGCTCCAGGCCCTCGGGCCGCCAGTCGCCCAGCAGCGCGCGCGCCATGTCCTGCACGCGCGCCCAATCGTAGTTGCCCGCCAGCGCCAGCACGGCGTTCTGGGGGCGGTACATGCTGTGCCAGTAGGCCCGCAGGTCGTCGCTTTGATACGCCTGTATGCGCTCCGCCGTGCTCAGTATGGGCCGGGACAGCGGCTGCTCGCCGTAGTGGGCCAGCATCAGAAGCTCGAACGCCACGTCCTCCGGGGTGTCCTCGGCCATGTTGATCTCCTCGATCACCACGCCCTTCTCCTTCTCAAGCTCCCCGGGGTCGAAGCCCGGGGCGGTGACCAGGTCCGCCAGCACGTCCATGGCCAGCGGCAGGTGCTCGTCCACCACCTTGGCGTAGAAGCAGGTGCACTCCTTGGCGGTAAAGGCGTTCAGCTGCCCGCCCACGGCGTCCATCTCCTCGGCGATCTGCCGGGCGGAGCGCTTCTCGGTGCCCTTGAACACCATGTGCTCCAGGAAGTGGGAAAGCCCCGCCTCCCCCGGCAGCTCGTACTGGGAGCCCGCCCCCAGCCACAGCCCCACCGACACGGAGCGGAAGTGCTCGATCTTTTCCCCGATGATCCTAAGCCCGTTCGGGAGGGTGATTTGGTCAAACGTCATAGATGTACTCCTTTGGAAATGAACGCGAAATGGACATACCGTCAGTATGTCCATTTCGTGGGTTTCAGTCGATATCAGTCACGACGCCTCGGCGGACGGTCGCCGCGGGGACGGTCGCCGAAGCCGCGGCCGCCGCGGTCGCCGTCGCGGCGCGGGG
>JAFRFY010000119.1 GCA_017434085.1 Clostridia bacterium | reverse complement strand
GCGAATGTCCATCAATTCGGAAATGTTCCTGCGGCTCTTGCCCACGGCGTAGCTCTGGAACAGCTCGCCCACCTGGTAGAGCAGCATGACCGCCACGCCCTCGCCGTACTCCCCCAGCGCGATCGCGCCCACCGTCGCCACCGTCATCAGGAAGCACTCGTCGAACACCTTGCCGTTCTTGATGCCCAGGAATGCCTTGCGCAGTATGTCCCAGCCCACCGTCAGGTAAGGTATCAAAAACAGCAGTATGATCGCCCACTTCGGCAGGTCGACGTGCACGTAGTCCTCCGAAATCAGATAAAGCGGCACGAAAAACACGGCGGCTACGATGATGCGCGTCAACAGGCGCTTTTGCTTCTGGTTCATACCAGCACGACCTTTCATGAAAAGAACGGGGAATCAGGACGCCATTCAAATTCCCAATTCCCCATTCCCAATTCCCAATTCTTACAGGAACACTTCGCAGTCCGGCTCCACCTTCTTGCAGTTGTCCCGCACCGCCTGCATCACCTTGTCCACGTCCGCGCCCTCGTCGAATTCCACCTTCATCTTGAGGGTCATGAAGCTCACCGCGCAGTTCGCCACGCCCGGGGTCTTCTTGGCGGCTTCCTCCATCAGGTTCGCGCAGTTCGCGCAGTCCACGTCGATCTTGTAGGTCTTCTTCATTGCCTTCTCCTCCTTCATTCCTCGATGTGTTCCATGCCCTGGCCGATGATCGCGCGCACGTGGTCGTCCGCCAGGAAGTAATAGATGGTCTTGCCCTCCCGCCGGTTGCCCACCAGTCTGGCCTGCTTGAGCACCCGCAGCTGGTGGGAAATTGCCGATTGGGACATGTTCAGAAGCTCGGCGATGTCGCACACGCACATCTCCGATTCGAACAGCACGTACAGTATGCGAATGCGCGTGGTGTCGCCGAACACCTTGAACAGCTCCGCCAGGTCGTAGAGGGCTTCCTCGTCCGGCATCTCCAGCTTCACGTGCTCGAGGATCTCCGGATGCACGCAGTGCTCGTCGCAGCACTCGATGCGCTCCTGCACGCCATCACCTCCAAACATATGATCATCTGTTCATATATGATTATATACCTGTCATAGCGATTTGTCAATACCCATTTTAAATCATTCCGGGAATCCGAGCTGATCCACGAATTCATCCTGGAACTGCGGCATGGTGGCGAGCTCGAGGAACTCCGTGGTGCGGGCGAGGGTCTCGCCGGAGCGCCACGCGGCGCGATCGATCAGCGCGCGCCGCGCGCCCTCCCCCGCCGCGTTGCCCACGGGCACGATGCGCCGCCTTAGCGCCTGGGGGATCAGCCCGATGGCGCAGGCGTTGTCCGGGTCGATGTAGTTGCCGAAGGCCCCGGCGATGTCGACCTCCTCGATATCCTCAATATCGACGCCCAGCTTCTCCGCCATCAGCACGATGCCCGCGGCCATGGCGGCCTTGGCGAGCTGAACCTCGCGGATGTCCTTCTGGGTAATGTAGACGCCGGTGTCCCCGAGGTCGTAGCGGTCCCCGTCCTCGAGACGTCCGCTCTCGTCCATGGCCCCGGTCTTCAAGAGCATCGCCACCAAATCCACCAGCCCGGAGCCGCAGATGCCGGTGGCCTTCACGTCGCCCAGCACGTGCCAGCGCAGGGCCCCGTCCTCCAGCCACACGTGGTCGACGGCCCCCTCCGCGCCGCGCATGCCGCAGGTGATCTTCGCGCCCTCAAAGGCGGGCCCCGCGGCGGTGGAGCAGGCGATGCGGCGGTGCCTGTCGCCCAGCACCAGCTCCCCGTTGGTGCCGATGTCGATCATCAGCGTCAGCTTTTCCCGTTCAAGCCAGTCCCCCGCGATCAGGCAGCCCACGGTGTCCGCGCCCACGAAGCCCCCGATCACCGGCAGCAGGTAAAGCCGCGCGGCGGGGTGCCCCTGCAGGCCGCAGTGGGACGCGGAAAGGTCGAGGGGTTCGCTGATAACGGGGTTGTAGGGCGCGTGCACCAGCGAATCCGGCGAGATGCCCAGGAACAGGTGGTGCATGGCGGTGTTGCCCGCCAGCAGCACGGCGTACACGCTTTCGCGGGCGATGCCGGCCTGATGGCACATGCGCCCGAGCAGGCCGTCTATGGCCTCCCGTGCGCAGTCCGCCAGCGCCTTCGGGCCGTGCTCCAGCGCGTAGTCCGCGCGGGAGATCACGTCGCCGCCGTACTGGGCCTGGGGATTGCGCATGCCGGCGACGATCTGCCGCTTCTCGCCGTTGACCTCGATCAGGTACGCCGCGATGGAGGTGGTGCCCAGGTCGAAGGCCGCGACGCACACCCGGGGCTCGTCGGCCCGGACGTCCAGCACGCGGTCCCCGGCGGTCACCGCCCACACGTCGCCCCCCGTGCGCTTGAGCAGCGCGCCCAGGTCCCTGCACAGCCGCAGGTTGACCTGCCACGCTCCGCCGCCCAGCGCCGCACACAGCCGGGACCAGTCGGCGGTGCTGTCGCCGCG
>JAFRFY010000118.1 GCA_017434085.1 Clostridia bacterium | reverse complement strand
GGGCGTGCAGGCGCCGATGCCCTCCCTGGGCTCGCTGGCCAACGCAGCCCGCGGCGGCATGCAGAGCTACCCCTACAAGATGGTGTTCCCCGCGATCATCATCTGCCTGATCGTGCTGAGCTTCAACCTGCTGGGCGACGGCCTGCGCGACGCCTTCGACCCCAAGCTGAGGAGGTAATTCAGGATGAACCAACCGCTCTTGCAGGTCAAGAACCTGTGTACGTCCTTCAAGGTCGATTCCGGCGAGGTGCGCGCCGTCAACGGCATCTCCTTCAATCTGGACAAGGGCCGCGTGCTGGGCATCGTGGGCGAGTCCGGCTCCGGCAAGTCGGTCACCGCCTACTCCATCATGCGCATACTGGTGGAGCCGGGCCGCATCACCGGCGGGCAGATACTCTTCAACGGCGAGGACATCGTGCAGTATTCCAAAAAGCAGATGCGCGAGTTCCGCGGCAAGCGGGTGTCCATCATATTCCAGGACCCCATGACCAGCCTGAACCCGGTGTACACCATCGGCAACCAGCTTCGGGAGGCCATCATGCTGCACACCGACCGAAACCGCGCCCAGGCCGACGAGCGCGCGCTGGAGATGCTCAAGCTGGTGGGCGTGAACTCCCCGGAGCAGCGCCTCAAGCAGTACCCCTTCGAGCTGTCCGGCGGCATGCGCCAGCGCATCATGATCGCCATGGCGCTGTGCTGCGAGCCGGATATACTCATCGCCGACGAGCCCACCACCGCCCTGGACGTGACCATACAGGCCCAGATCCTGGAGCTCATGCAGGAGCTTCAAAAGAAGCTGGGCATGGCCATCATCATGATCACCCACGATTTGGGCGTCATCGCGGACATGTGCGACGAGATCATCGTGATGTACGCCGGCCGCATCTGCGAGCGCGGCACCGCCGACGAGATCTTCTACAACCCCCGCCACGAGTACACTAAGGGACTTTTGCGGTCCATCCCCCGGCTGGACACCAACCACGCCCGGCTGATCCCCATATCGGGCTCCCCGGTGGATCTGACCAACATGCCCAAGGGCTGCGCCTTCGCCTCCCGCTGCGACAACTGCATGAAGATATGCTTAAGCGAGCTGCCGGAGGAGCTGGACATCAACGATTGCCACAAGGCGTCCTGCTGGATGAACGTCAAGCAGGTCTATGAAGAAGCGAAGGGAGGCGCCGCGGAATGAGCGAAAAATACCTCCTGGAGGTCAAAAACCTCAAGCAGTACTTCCCCATCCGCACCGGCTGGTTCGGCATGCGGCCCCTGAAGGCCGTGGACGACGTGTCCTTCGCCATCAAGCCCGGCGAGACCCTGGGCCTGGTGGGCGAATCCGGCTGCGGCAAGACCACCGTGGGCCGCACCATACTGCACCTCTACAAGCCCACCGCGGGACATGTGCTCTACGACGGCCAGCCCGTCACCCATGAGAACGTGCACCAGTTCCGCCAGAAGATGCAGATCGTGTTCCAGGACCCCTATTCGTCCCTGAACCCCCGCATGACCGTGTCGGACATCGTGGGCGAGCCGCTGGACATCCACCAGCTCTACAAGACGAAGGCCGAGCGCGCCGAGCGCATCACGGAGCTTCTGAACCTGGTGGGCCTGAACTCCGACCACGCCCGCCGCTACGCCCACGAGTTCTCCGGCGGCCAGCGCCAGCGCATCGGCATCGCCCGCGCCCTGGCCGTGAACCCCCGGTTCATCGTGTGCGACGAGCCCGTGTCCGCGCTGGACGTGTCCATACAGGCGCAGGTGATCAACACCTTCGAGGATCTGCAGAAGAAGCTGGGCATCGCTTACCTGTTCATCGCCCACGACCTGCTGGTGGTGCAGCACATTTCCCAGCGCATCGCGGTGATGTATTTGGGGCGCATCGTGGAGACCGGCGAGGCGGATGAGATCATCAGCCACCCGGCCCACCCCTACACCCAGTCGCTGATCTCCGCCATACCGATCCCCGACCCCAACACCGCCCGCACGCGCAAGCGCATCCCGCTGGAGGGCGACGTGCCCAGCCCGCTGAATACCCCCTCCGGCTGCGCGTTCCGCACCCGCTGCCGCTACGCCACCGAGCGCTGCGCCCAGGAGCGCCCCCCGCTTGCGGAGATCGCCCCGGACCACAGCATCGCCTGCTGGAACCCGAATATCTGACCGAATCTCTAACGGCCCCGCGCCGTTTCAGATAATACATCTTTCTTAGGAGGAACGACCCATGAAAAAGCTGCTTGCGATCCTGCTGGCCGCGATGATGCTCCTGGCCTGCGCCATCCCCGCGATGGCGGACGAGGGCTCCGAGCCCAACTGGACCGAATATGACGCCCTGATCGCGAGACCGACTTCGTCGCCCGCGAAGCCAAGATGCACCAGGCCGAGGACATCCTGATGGACACCGGCGCGCTCGTGCCGATCTATCACTACAACGACCTGTACATGCAGCGCTCCACCGTGTCCAACGTGTACGCAAACCTGTTCGGCTTCAAGTACTTCCAGTACGCCACCGTCGAAGGCTCCGACACCCTGCGCCTGAACAACGGCCCCGAGCCGGACAAGCTGGACCCCGCGCTGAACAGCTCCGTGGACGGCGCGTGCCTGGCCATCGCCTCTTTCGGCGGCCTGTACACCTACAACGCCGAGGGCCAGCTGCAGCCCGACTTCGCCACCGGCTATGAAGTGTCCGAGGACGGCCTGACCTACACCTTCACCATGCGCGACGGCCTGAAGTGGTCCGACGGCGCCGATCTGACCGCCAAGGACTTCGAGTACAGCTGGAAGCGCGCCGCCAATCCCCAGACCGCCGCGGACTACAGCTACATGTTTGACGGCATCGTGGGCTATCCGGAGGACCTGGCCGTGTCCGCCTCCGAGGACGGCAAGACCCTGACCGTACAGCTCAAGGCTCCCTGCGCCTACATGCTGGACCTGATGGCCTTCCCCGCCTTCTACGCCGTGCCGCAGCAGTGCGTTGAGGCCGCCGAGGGCTGGGAGGAGAATCCCGGCCAGTGGGCGCTGGAAGCCGGCTTCGTGGTCTCCGGCCCCTATATGCTCACCGAGTGGACCCACAACCAGTCCATGGTCTACACCAAGAACCCCAACTACTGGGATGCCGACAACGTGAAGCTGGAGAAGCTGGACATGATGCTCTCCGCCGATGACACCGCCATCTATGCCGCCTACAAGGCCGGCGACGTGGACTTCATCGAGTCCGTGCCCACCGACGAGATCCAGACACTCAAGGACGATCCGGAGTTCCACATCATCGACAACCTGGGCACCTACTATATGAACTTCAACATCAAGTCCAAGCTGTTCGACGGCATGACCGTGGAGCAGGCCGCCGCGATGCGCAAGGGCATTTCCAAGCTGATCGACCGCGAGTACATCATCGAGACCGTGGGCCAGTGCGAGCAGAAGCCCGCCAACGCCTTCATCCCCGAGGGCATGGCTGACGGCAACGGCGGCGTGTTCAAGGTCAACGACGACGCCTACACCTATCCCGTGACCGCCGAGACCGCCGACGGCGAGCAGCTGGCCGGCTACTACGACTTCGAGGTGGACGTGGACGGCGCCATCGAGCTGCTCAAGGAAGCGGGCTTCGAGTTTGACGACAACAACATGCTGTCCGCCAACACCCCCATCTCCTTCGAGTACCTGACCAACGAGTCCTCCGGCCACATCGCCATCGCCGAGTGCATGCAGCAGGACCTGGCGGCCGTGGGCATCACCATGACCATCCGCACCTGCGACTGGAACGTGTTCCTGAACGACCGCAAGGCCGGCAACTACGACGTGGCCCGCAACGGCTGGCTCGCCGACTTCAACGATCCCATCAACATGCTGGAGATGTGGACCACCGATTCCGGCAACAACGACGTGCAGTTCGGCCGCTGATTCGGAAGAACCGCCTACTGTGCCGACAGTCTCACGACTGTCGGCACTTGATTTTTTACCCGGTTTGGGGTATATTAATTAATGAAAAAAACGCCCGCATGGAGCGCTTCATGGACAAACAAAAAATCCGGGACAAATCCGGCAGGGACAACACCGGCATCCGGCTGGTGGAGAAGAGCAAGCGCGGCATACTGCACGTGCTGTTCGGGCGCACGATGCTGATCATCGTGCTGTTTGCGCTGCAAATCTTCCTGCTGTACGAGGCGTTCCGGTCGATGCGCCGCTTCATGCCCTACATCTACGGCCTGTTGATGGTGTTCTACGGCACCATCATCATACGGCTGGTGAACAAGTCCTCCGACCCGGCCAACAAGATCACCTGGATACTGCTGATCGTGCTGCTGCCGCCGGTGGGGGTCACGCTGTACCTGTTCGTGGAGTTCGACCTGGGCCACCGCATGCTCAACCGCCGTTTAAGCGCGCTCATACGCGACACCGCGCCGCTGCAGCCGGACCAGTCCGAGCTCCGGGAGCGCCTCGCGCGGGAGAACCCCGATCTCGGCGCGCTGTCGGAATACCTGTGGCACAGCGGCTACTTCCCGCCCTACGCCAACACGCAGGTGACCTACCTGCCCTCCGGCGAGGCCGCGCTGGAGGCCATCCTCGCGGCGCTGGACGAGGCCGAGCGCTTCATATTCATGGAGTTCTTCATCGTGGACGAGGGCGTCATGTGGGGCCAGATCCTCCAGAAGCTGGAGGAGAAGATCGCCCAGGGCGTGGAGGTGCGGCTTCTGTACGACGGCACCTGCGCGCTGTTCCGCCTGCCGTACAGCTACCCGAAGATGCTGGCGCAGCTGGGCATACAGTGCAAGATGTTCTCCCCGCTGCGCCCGGTGATGTCCACCCACTACAACAACCGCGACCACCGCAAGATACTGGTGGTGGACGGGAAGATCGCCTTCACCGGCGGCGTGAATCTGGCCGACGAGTACATCAATATCAAGCACCTCTACGGCCACTGGAAGGACGTGGCGGTGATGATGCGGGGCGAGGCGGTGCAGTCCTTCACGCTGATGTTTTTGCAGATGTGGAACCTGGACGGCAATTCGGAGCGCTTCGCCCGCTACCTGGAGGTCGACACCCCGCCGGTGACCGCCCCGGGCTACGTGCTGCCCTACGGCGACAGCCCGCTGGACGACGAGCGGGTGGGCGAGATGGTGTACCTGGACATCATCAACCGCGCCACCCGCTACGTGCACATCATGACCCCCTACCTCATCCTCAACAGCGAGATGCTCACGGCGCTGTGCTTCGCGGCGAAGCGCGGCGTGGAGGTGGTGCTGCTGCTGCCCCATATCCCGGACAAGAAATACGCCTTCGCGCTGGCCAAGACCCACTACCGGGCGCTGCTGGAGGCGGGGGTGTGCATACTGGAATACACCCCGGGCTTCGTGCACGCGAAGGTGTTCGTGTCCGACGACGTCAAGGCCGTGGTGGGCACCATCAACCTGGACTACCGAAGCCTCTACCTGCACTTTGAGTGCGCCGCCTACCTCTACGGCGTGCCCGCCATCGAGGACATCGAGCAGGACTTCCGTGAGACCGCCGCTAAGTGCCAGGAGATCCACCTCGACGACCTCCGCCGCGAAAAGCTGTCCACGCGGGTGCTGGGCTGGCTTTTGAAGGTGCTGGCGCCGCTGATGTGAAGGAGTGTGGAGTGTGGAGTGTGGAGTGTGGAGTTAAAGACAGCCGTCTACAATACGCGGCGGATGATCCATATCACCGTAGGGGCGATGCCCTCATCGCTCGCGCAATCATAGTAGGGGCGATGCCCTCATCGCCCGCGCAATCATAGTAGGGGCGATGCCCTCATCGCTCGCGCAATCATAGTAGGGGCGATGCCCTCATCGCTCGCGCAATCATAGTAGGGGCGATGCCCTCATCG
>JAFRFY010000117.1 GCA_017434085.1 Clostridia bacterium | reverse complement strand
TATTTTCATGCCAGACTTGGTTTCGATGATCGTGGAGGGGGGCAGTATGGTCTCGCCGGTCGCGTCATTGTAGACGTTGCAGCAGATGGCCTGGAACTTGGCGTCCTTCAGGTTTTCCATCAGCTTGTCAAAGCCGTAGTCAAATTCGTGATTGCCCAGGGTCACCACGTCGTAGCCCGCCGCGTTCATCATATCGATGGCCGCCTTGCCCTTGTTGACGCTGACGTAGATGCCACCCTGGGAGAAGTCGCCTGCGTCCACCACCAGCACGTCGGTGGCACCCTGGCTCAGGAGCTTCTCGCGCAGCGCGGGCATGTAGGCATATCCGTCGATGGCACCGTGCACGTCGTTGGAGTGCAGGATCACGGTCTTGTCCTTGAATTCAGGCGCGAGGGTCGTGATGACGGGCAGTAGGTTGGAATAGTAGTCCGCCAGCGCGGCGGAGCCCATGGCCAGTACCATTGCCAACACCAGGATGAGGGAAAGCAGTTTCTTCGTCATGTGTGCACCACTCCTTGCTATATATATTTTTTTCACCCATGTTTATAATAATGTATTCAGGGGAGAAAAGCAAGGAACAAATCAGAATCTGTCTACCACAGCCTCTCGCGCATGAATTCCCCGCCCATCAAATCCTTCCACACCATCAGGCCGCCCTCCAGGGTGGCATAGCTGTGGGGCGTGTTTTGCTTGGGGATGGACACCGAGCCGGGATTGACATAGGTAAAGCCCTCGTGGCGGTTACAGCAGGGGATGTGGGTGTGGCCGCACAGCAGCACGTCGCCGGGCTGCAGCGGCGGGGGATTGCCCTCGTTGTAGATGTGGCCGTGGGTGGCGTATACGGTGTGCCCTTCAGGCATCAGCACACAGTAATCCGCCATCACCGGGAAGGACAGCACCATCTGGTCCACCTCGGCCTCGCAATTGCCCCGCACACACAGCAGGTGGGGGGCGATGGCGTTCAGCATGGCGATCACCGCCTTCGGGGCGTAGGCCTCCGGCAGGTCGTTGCGGGGTCCGTGGTACAGCAGGTCTCCCAGCAGGATCAGCCGCGCGGGCGCTTCCCGCCGCCAGGCCTCCAGCATGCGCTCGCACCACATGGCCGAGCCGTGAATGTCCGACGCGATCATCAGTTTCATGGGTGTTCCTCCGTGAGTAATTGTTCATGTCGCAGGCAACTTCTGATTTGTCGGGGAGACGAGGGAACAGGGAACAGGGAACAGGGACCAGGGAACAGGAATGGCGGCTGCCGCGATCAGGCCCGACGCAGGGGCGCCGATGCGGCGCCCGCCCGATACGAATCCATGGTTCCGCTCGGGGCGGGCGCATCGCCGCCCCTACGATAGGGTTGCGGGCGAAAAGGGCACTCACAGGCGGCAGCCTTGGCTCCCCTCCCACGCACCGGCGTCCGCGTAAGCGGGCCGCCGGCAGCGCCGCGCTGGCATCCGAAGGATGCAAGGCGACAATCCCAAAGGGGATTGTCGGTTCGCCCAAAGGGCGAACTGCCGACGTCGGAAATCGAAGATTTTCCGACGCGGCACCGCTGCGGGCTGGTCGCGCCTGCCGTAGGCAGTGGCGCGACTGCTGTCCAGGGGAGCTGTCGCCGACGAAGTCGGTGACTGAGAGGTCGTTATCCCACAAGTTTCCGCGAAGAGCCAAACAACTTAATCAAACGGGAGGCATCGACATGCGCAGGAAGATCGCAAAAGTATTGGCGCTGGTTCTGCTATTGGAGCTGGCGGTATTGTTGTGCGCCTGCGCCCACATCGCCTGCCATCACTGCGCCCACGGCCCGGAGTGCCCCATCTGCGCGTGCGTGCGGCTGGGGATGAAATCGGCGCTTTTACCCCGGGCGACAGCGGCGCTTTACACGCTCATGCTGTGCGCGGCGGCATTGCGCCTGCATCGCGCCGCAGCGACCGCCTGCACGCTGATCGAGCAAAAGGTGCGCCTGAACGATTGAGCGTCCCCCGAAAGCCATACTACATTTCGGAGGACGATATCATGATCAAAATTGAAGATCTCTTTGTGCGGTTTTCGGACGGCTCCGGCATCCGCTACCGCGACATGTGCTTTGACACCGGCCGAAGCTACGCGCTGCTGGGCGCGTCGGGCGTCGGCAAATCCACGCTTCTTAACCTGATCTCCGGCGTGCTGACCCCCGCGGAGGGCCGCGTGAGAGTGGACGGCGAGGCCGTCAGCGCCCTGCCCCAGAGGGAACGCGACCTCTTCCGCATCCGCCGGGTGGGCTACATCTTCCAGGACTTCAAGCTGCTGGAGGACATGACGGTCCAGGACAACCTAAACCTCCTGCGCCTCGAGGGCGTGGATACTTCCGATATGGACGCCCTGCTGGACCGGCTGGGCATACTGCGCCTCAAGAAGCGCCGCGTGAACCGCCTCTCCGGCGGCGAGAAGCAGCGCGTGGCCATCGCCCGGGCGCTGATCAAGAAGCCCGCCATCATACTGGCGGACGAGCCCACGGGCAATCTGAACTACGACACCGGCGTCGAGGTGGTCAAGACCCTGCTTTTAAACGCGGGGGAGGGCACGCTGATCGCCGTGACCCACGACGACCGGCTGGCCCCCATGTTCGACGAACGTATGGACATGAACGCCGTGGCCGAATGGGTCCCCGGAGGGGAGGCGCGTCAACATGCTTAGCTTCGCCTTCAAGAGCATGGCCACCCGAAAGGCCAAGCTGGCCATGACGGCGCTCTCGGTGGTCATCGCCGCCAGCGTCGCGCTGCTGGCGTACAACATCTCCACCCAGGTGTCCGAGGGCATCGTGAACACCGCCGCGAAGTACGACATCATCATCGGCCCCTCGGGCAGCGCCACGCAGCTGGCGATGAACACCATGTTCTTCACCGACAAGCCCCTGGGCACCATACCCTATTCCGTCATCGACGATCTGAACCGCTCCGGCCAGGTCAACGCCGCCATACCGTTCAGCATGGGCGACAGCTACAACGCCGCGCCCATCGTGGGCACCGACCCCGCGTTACTCTCGGACAAGGCGCTTTTGAAGGGCGAGATGTTCGAGTCTCCGCTGGAGGCCGTGGTGGGCTACGACGTGGCGAAGGCCTACAAGCTGAACCCCGGCGACCAAATCATCTCCTCCCACGGCCTGTCCCACGACGGCGCGGCCCACGCGGATCACCCGCTGACCGTGGTCGGCGTGCTCAGGCGCACCGACACCGCCTACGACAACGCCGTGTTCACCCCAGTATCGACCATCTGGGAACTGCACGACCATCACGACGAGGATCACGACGAGGCGCATGACGAGGATCATGACGAGGATCATGAGGAACACGAGGAACATCACCACGCCGAGGCGGGCGAGATCTGCGCCGTGCTGGTGCGCTCGAAGTCGCTTTCGGACTACGCCGCGCTGATGAGTTATTACGGCGACAGCACCGACTACCTGGCCATCAACCCCAACACCGTGCTCCGGGAGGTCATGGACAACGTGGACCTGAGCCGGAAGATCGTGTACATCCTCTGCGCGGTGATACTGGTGATGAACCTGTTCGTGGTGTCCGTGATCGCGCTTCTGAACATGTACGATTCCCGGCGGGAGATCGCGCTGATGCGCTTGATCGGCGTCAGCATGGGCAAGATCAACCGGCTGTACCTCATCCAGAACGCCCTGACCGGGCTGTGCGCCATGGCGCTGTCGCTGCTGTGCGCCCACCTTTGCCTGTGGGGCATACGGGGGTTCGTATCGCGCATGGGCATCGTGCTCAACGCCGCGCGCGTCTACCCGCTGGAGTGGGCCATACTGCTCTGTGTGTTCGCGCTGAGCATACTGCCCACCGCCGTGCTGACGCGGAGGATGGCGCGGAAGGATAGTCTGGAAGCGTGAAGAAAGAGAGTGGAGAGTGAAGAGTGGAGAGTGGAGATACAGTTTGCCGCGCACATATCACTGCGGCAACATCATCCATGGGTCCCGCGAAAAAGCGCGTTTCGTAACCGGAAACATCGTCGCTTCGCGCTCCGGCATTCGTAACTGTTCAGTCCAGGTCTGCGTCTCAGAAGGGCGATGAGGGCATCGTCCCTACAGCGGTGTGATTTCCGTAGGGGCGATCCCCTGATCGCCCGCTGAACTGAAAAGTTACCGGCATTCTTCATCTCCACTCTCCACTCTTCACTCTACCCTTGACCTTCCAAAGGAGTGTTATATGAAAAAGCTGATCTGTCTGTTCCTGCTCCTGGCCCTCGCGGCGCTGTCGGGCTGCGGGTCGAAGGACGCCGAGGCGGCGAAGCTGAGCTTCGCGGAGTCCGCCAGCATCGAGACCATACAGAAGCTCAACGGCAAGACCGTGTCGCTGACGGGCTACATGGCCACGCTGTCGCCGCTGGAGGGCGACTACATCTACCTGATGAACCTGCCCTTCCAGAGCTGCCCCTTCTGCGTGCCCAACACCCAGCAGCTGGCCAACACCATGGCCGTGTACGCCGCCAAGGGCACGAAGTTCGACTACACCGACCGGCCCGTGAGGATCACCGGCAGGATGGACGTGGGGCAGTATTCCGACGACTACGGCTACGAGTACAACTACCGCATCGTGGACGCGAAGTACGAGATCGTGGACCTGTCGCAGGTCTCGGAGGAGTACGCGCTGTACCAGTCCCTGGCGGAGGACGGGGTGATCGCCGATGTCAACGCCATGTTCGACTACCTGCTGTTCACCTGCGCCTGGCCGGATTACCAGGGCCAGACCACGGACGAAAGCGGCGTCGCGGTGCCCTACTACCTGTACCCCGGCGACGCGGAGAACGTGCTCGCCGACACCGGCGCGGGGGGCTTCGCCACCCAGTCGTCGCCGGACTACTTCCCCGGGCTGATCAAGCGGGTCAGGGCCGTCGACGCGAACAGGCTCGAGGACCTCTGCGAGATCATCGCCGACGCCGCCGAGCTGGAGGCCTATGCCCGTGGGCAGCTCGCCCAGGGCCGCTATACCTACGACGAGGCCGCCGACAAGTACGCCCTCGACGACGCCCAGGACCTCAACGACCGCTTCTACGCCATCTACGGACGCTTTTCCGAGTGGCTGACGAAATATCAACTTTAATATGGAGGGATTCACCATGGCCATATTCGGTTTCATCGGCACGGGCAACATGGGCGGCGCGATGGCGACGGCGGCGCGCAAGGCCCTGCCCGGAAAGGACCTGCTGCTCTCAAACCGCACCCCCGAAAAGGCCGCGGCGCTGGCGGAAAGGCTGGGCGCGCGGGCGGTGGACAACCTGACCGCGGCGCGCGATGCGGACTACCTGTTCCTGGGGGTCAAGCCCCAGATTATGGCGGGCATGCTCGCCTCCATCCGCGGCGCGCTCGCCGGGAGGGAGAACCCCTGCGTGCTGGTGAGCATGGCGGCGGGGCTGACCATGGAGCGCGTGCGGGAGATGGCGGGGGGAGCGTACCCCATCATACGCATCATGCCCAACACCCCCGCCGCCGTCGGGCAGGGCGTGGTGCTGTGCTGCTCCGACGGCGTGGACGACGCGAAGCTCGACGCCTTTAAGACCGCCATGGCGGGCGCGGGCATGCTGGACTTCGTGGACGAGGGGCTGATCGACGCGGGCAGCGCGGTCTGCGGCTGCGGCCCGGCCTTCGCGGCCATGATGATCGAGGCCCTCGCCGCCGGCGGCGTGGCCTGCGGGCTGCCCCGCGCCAAGGCCCAGGCCTACGCGGCGCAGGCCCTGCTGGGCACCGCCGCGCTGGCGCTGCAGACCGGGCAGCACCCCGGAGCCCTCAAGGACGCCGTGTGCTCCCCCGCGGGCTCCACCATACAGGGCGTGCGCGCCCTGGAGCGCAACGCCTTCCGCTCCGCCGCGTTTGAGGCGGTTGTTGCCGCATACGAAAAGACGTTGGAGATGGGGAAGAGATAATTGGGAATTGGGAATGGGGAATTGGAAATTGGGAATTCTGGATGAAACCCTTCGGGTTTCTTTGATTCAAAAGGCTACGGCAAATCGTGACAGCATCTGATTTCGGTTTAAATCAAACAAATCCCGCAGGGATTTGCACTGCCATTCCTAATTCCTAGAGTGTGTTTCTAAATGCCGGGAGATGCAGTTTCGAGCGGATTTGGCTGCATTTCAAGGCGATTTCCCGCAGGCTTAGTGGGGCTAAGTCAAGGGGAATCAACGCGGAAATGCAGTCAAAGACGCCGAAAATGCGCTTC
>JAFRFY010000116.1 GCA_017434085.1 Clostridia bacterium | reverse complement strand
CTGGCAGGTATGCTGACGCCTACCTCCGGCAAAGTGCTGCTGGACGATACTGATCTCTATGCGCTGGATGAAAAATCGCTGGCCCGGCTGCGCAATGAAAAGATCGGTCTGATCCCGCAGGGGCACACGGCGCTTTTGAGCCTGACGGTGCTGGAGAACGTGCTGCTTCCCGCCATCCTGTACAACAGGCAAAACCCACCTGTGGACAGGGCGAACGCGCTGCTTGTGGACGTAGGTCTCGAAGCGCTGATGACCGCGAAGCCCAACGAGCTGTCCAGCGGCGAACTGCGGCGCATGGCCTTCGCCCGCGCCATGCTGATGCGACCGGGCATCCTGCTGGCCGACGAACCCACTGCCGGTCTCGACAACGAAAACACCCTCGCCGTGCTCGGCCTTCTGCGCAAGGCGGCGGACGACGGCGCGGGAGTGCTGCTGGTGACCCACGAAAACGAAGCTGCACAGTTCGCTGATGAAGTATACGTCATGGACGGCGGGAAGCTGTCTGCCTAATGAAAAGAGCAGGAAGGCTTCCATTACCAATGATCATGTTGCGTCTTCCCTGAACCGTATCTTCACGATGACCATCTTCACGAGGCTGTCGCAGAAGCGGATCATCAGCTTGTGCAAAAGGTTCACGTCGCGGTAGATGTCCCGGTATCCGCGCATATAGCTCTTTGAAGATACCTCCGCGAAATCCGCGCTCCAGCTCTCCAGCTCCGACGAGCGCTCCAGCGAGAAGAACGCCCCGACGTCCGTAATGCCCGCTTCCTTCAGCCATGTCCGGGTCATCATCCTCGCGCCGTGGCGGACTCCATCTTCCTGCCCTTTTCCGAGAAATCATAGTCCAGCCCGTCGCAGATGCGCTCCGCCTCCGGGTCCTTGAACAGGTGCGGAAACTTCTCCGAACACACCTTGCGCCCATACAGGGGAATAATCAGCGTCTCCTGCACGGTGCTCTTCTCGATATGGTACTTGGACATGGGACTTCACAACCCTCCTTCTGAACAGTATGATTAGTTAACGCTAACAATTATAGCGCATATGAGATAGAATATCAAGTGCAAAAGAAATGAAGGAATGTTAGGAATGCCATGAGAAAGAGATGGAAAAGAAGGAAAATAGCGAAATAAGAATATATTATAACCAAGACGATAAACAAATATAGATATTGATTTCTTTCTTTCTTATCCATGTTCTTGATGGCATTGGTTATGGGAACCGTGATGACCTGCTTGCAGAGTTTGAATGATTTATTGATGTTAACCAGAATCAGGACAGAATCCCGATCATCGGTTCGTTCTGAGGCTCTCGAAGGAACGCATCCATGCGGTTTTTGAAATCGGCATCCAGACGGCTGACACGGCCACGCCCCTGCACCAGCGGGTCGATGAAGCGCTTCTTCGCGTGGACGACGATCCCGCCTTCCCCGTGGATGATGCCCCTGTACCGCCTGTAACGGCGCCATTCCTCCGCAAATCGCGCATCCCGGCACAGCTTGTCGATCAGGTACGGCTCGTCGCGCCAGAGATCCGACATCGTAATGACGCCCGCGTCCCTGGCTTCGGCCAGCAGCGCCGCCAGCATCTGCATGGAGAAGCGGTCCGGCTCGGAGACGTATATCCTGCCCATTTCCATCGCGCCGTTGGCGAAGGCCACGGCTTCCTCCATACCGGTAAAGCCCAACTCTGTCTGACCCTTCTCATCGCGCAGCACGGTAAGCGCGTCCAGCATCCATTTCGCCCGGTCGCGGGTAACGAATCCATAGTTCACCAGATTGCCGAGCGTGTACTCCAGCCGGTCGGCGGACAGGCGCGGGCTGTCATTATCGGCGATGGGATACCTGTGATAATCGGCGACGTCGCCGGTCGACAGGCCATGTGCCCGCAGGAGCGCCCGGATACCTTCGGATTGCGCGATCGCGGTCCCGGTTCCGTCCTCCGTCGCCTCCTGGGTCATGCTGTCGCCCAGCATGAAATCGACCACATGCGCAAAGCAGGGCGTGGCGATATCGTGAAAGAGCCCGGCCAGCGCCTGGCGGATATCTCCCGTGAAGCGCCATACGAGCAGCGCCACGCCCACGCTGTGGTCGAAGCGCGAATACGGCGCATGGATGCGCCGAAACAGCGGGAACGACGTGTATTCGCACCCGCAGTTCATGCCGACGTTCTGAAGGCGGCGCATCTCCGGCGATTCCATGGCCTGCAATATGAAGTCAGGCACCGTCGGCGCGTAGATATCCCACAGGCGCATGATCATTCCCCGATATTGTTGCACAGGCTGATGACCAGCACATCCTCACAGTTTTTCCTGAGCAGGGAGCGGTCGATCTTGATCTCATCCGGAAGGGTATCGGCCACCATGCTCAGCGAAGACAGGCCGCTGCCGAAATCGTCGATGGAAAACTCAAAGCCATGTCCGTGCAGCTCCGCGACCATTTCACGCATGCGGTCCTCTTCATTGATCATGGCCGATTCGGTGATCTCCACGACGATCAGACTGTGCTCCAGATGATGGGAATCGACGATGTCGGCCAGGCGCTGGGCCATGTCCTCCTCGTGAAGATGCCATCTCGAAAAGTTGACGGAAACGGGGCGAAGCCGGATGCCCTCCGCCTTCAGCCGTTCGAGGAAGGCGCAAACCTGCTCCACCATAAACCAATCCAGCACCGTGATGACGTCAGATTGTTCCATGGAGGTCAAAAACTGCTCCGGCAATACGACGCTTCCGTCCTTCCTGACCCACCGGGCCAGCGCTTCCGCGGATTTCAGGCGATTCGTCGTCGCGTCGTATTTCGGCTGATAGCATACTTTTATCTCCCGGCGCTCCATTGCGGCCAGAACGTCGCCGGTCAGGTACTGTCTGCTCATTTGCGTCACGCCATTTCCGCTCCCGGAATGCTATGTCCGACGCCATTATACCACAGGCGGCGCTGCGGGGCAACGGCGCGGGGAAGGCATTGGAAAATATCGTCTATTCCGGCAGAAACTCCATGATTTCCCCATCGTCGGGCTTCTGCTCGGGCAACGGGATTACGGACCGAATCGCGGCGACCGTCGCGCCGTATTGCTCCAGCAATCGCCGATGGTCGTCTTGATGCGCGGCGAGGTCGCCCGCGTCCGCCGCCGCCTCCAGTGTCGCGGCGATATCGGAAAGCGCCGTGGCGCCGATCGTCTTGGACGCGCTCTTGATCGTGTGCGCCAGTATCGCGTAGACCTTCAGGTCGCGCGCGTCATACTGCCTGACAAGGCCCTCCGCCCGCTCCCCGGCGCATTGCAGGTAATCCTGCAGCAGGGATCGGTAGAGGTTCTCGTCGCCCTGGCAATAGCCGAGCCCGATCCCGGGGTCGATGCCCGCCGTGCGCAGCGGGGCATAGGCGTCCCGTTCGCGCGGGTCGGACGGCTCCGCGCCCCGCTTCGACGGGCTGTCCGTTCTGGGCATGGGAATGATCTTTTCCTTTGGCAGATAGGCCATCAGCATGCGCTCCAGCGCCTGGCTGTCGATAGGCTTGGTCAGGTAATCCGTGAAGCCGTCGGCGATGTAGCGCTCCTTCGCGCCGACGACCGCGTCCGCCGTCAGGCAGATGACCGGGGTATCCCGGTTCGCGCCGTCCGCCTGCGCGCGGATGCGGCGCAGCGCCTCGGTGCCGTCCATCCTCGGCATGCGCTGGTCCATCAGGATCAGGTCGTAGGGCCTCTCCGCCGCCAGGGCGATGGCCTCCTCGCCGCCCGTGGCCGTGTCGATCTGTATCTGCGTGCCCTTCAGCAGGCCGACGGCGACGGTCAGGTTCATCCGCGTGTCGTCCGCGATCAGCACGCGGGCCTCCGGCGCGCGGAAGCTCTCGCAGTAGTCCCCAGACGCCGGCGCATGCGCGCGAAGCCCCTTTCGGAAGTCTCCGATGGGTTCGGGCGACACGATCTTCTGCGGAATGGTCACCGTGAACACGGAGCCCCTGCCGTACGTGCTCTTCACCTCGATGCTGCCGCCCATCATGTCCAGCAGCCGGTGCGTGATGGCGAGCCCCAGGCCGGTGCCCTCCACGGTGCTGTTCTGCTCAAGATCCAGGCGCTGGAACTTGTCAAACATCTTGTCGACATCCTCCGGCCGGATGCCCACGCCCGTATCCTGCACGGTGATGACGAGGCGCACCGTCTGCCCGGCCGCCGCCTCCGGCATGTCGCCGCGCAGCGTCAGCCGGACAAAGCCCTTCTCGGTGTACTTCACGGCGTTGTTGAGTATGTTTGTGATGATCTGGCGCACCCGCACCTCGTCGCCGAACAGGCTGTCGGGGAGCGCCTCATCCACGTCGATGTCAAAATCCAGCCCCTTTTCGCGGGCCTTGAAGAGGATCATATTGCTCAGGTCATTGAGCATGGCGCTGAGCCGGTATCCACCCTCGACGATGTCCATCTTGCCCGCCTCGATCTTCGAGAGGTCGAGGATGTCGTTGATGATGGCCAGCAGGTTGTTCCCAGCGCTCTCGATGTTGCGGGCGCAGGCGGTGATGCCGGCAAATGCGTCCCGGACGTCAGGCGCGGCGGCCTCCGCGCCGCGAGAGCGGGTACTCTCCCGCAGGATCATCTCATTCATGCCCAGCACGGCGTTGATGGGCGTGCGGATCTCATGGGACATCTCCGCCAGGAAGCTGCTCTTGGCCTGGTTGGCCCGGTCGGCGGCTTCCTTCTCCAGCTTCAGTGCCCGTGCTTCATAAGCCTGCTTCTGCTCCTCGGCCCGCATTTCCTCGATGCGGCGGGAATAGCTCTGCTCGTTTTTGTGCCCGATCACGTAGAAGAACGCGATCAGCGCGAATATGACGATACAGATCAGCACGTTGACGGCCGTCTGCTGCCGGGCCTCGGCGAACAGCTCCCGGTTGCCGACCGCGATGACCACATACCACTGGTCCACGATCTCCTTGACGAACACCGTCTGCTTTTCGCCGCCCATCGTCATCTCGAAGATGCCGTTCTGCTTTTCCAGTATCGCGTCCAGCAGCGCGCGCTGCGCCGCGTCCTCCGCCAGATTGGCTCCCCGCTGCGCCGCGTCCTGATGGGCGATGATCATGCCGTCCTGGTTGACGACAAAGCCATGGCCCTTTTCCATGATGTGCAGATCGGTGACGATTTCCTGGATGTGGTTCATCGTCAGATCAATGGAGATGACGTCAGACCCGTTGGAGAGCATGCGGCAGATGGAGATGACGATGTCGTGGGTCTGGGCATCCAGATAGGGGGGCACGATGGTGATCTCTCCCCGCGCGTCAAGGGCGATCTTATACCAGTCCCGCTGGGTGGGGTCGTAGCCCTCCGGCGGTACCCAGGCCAGTCCGTCCAGGTATTCGCCCTGAATATAGCCGTAGAGCCCGGTGATGTTCGCATCGTAATGCTCCCTCTGGCGGTCCGTCTCCTCCATGATGTAGTCAAGTATGTACTGCGTGGACGCGCCGTTGCGGATCATGTAATCCACCGTGTCCGCCGAAACCCACAGCGCGCTCTTGGTCCGCTCCAGATAGTTCTCGAGCTGCGCCGCCACGCCGGAGATCCTGTCCTCGCCCATTTCGTGGATGTTGCCCGTCGCCACATCCTGAATGACGCGGGAGGTGTACAGCACCATCACCACCATCAGGCAGAATATGACGATCATCGGCACGAACAGGTTGAACCTGCCCTTTTCCCGGCCATGCGCCTTCATGCCATCATTCCCCCTCCGGCAGAAATTCAAGTATCTCGTCGTCCGCCGCCGAATGGGCCTGGGTCCCCAGGTTCTCCTCGATGATCCCGGCCAGCGCCGCGTCGCGCTCGATCAAGTCGTCGTGCGCCTTCAGTATGACCTCCGCCTGCCCCGCGTCCGCCGCCGCCTCCAGCCGCGCGGCCGTCTCCGAGAGCGCCGCGGCCCCGATCATGCGGGCGGTGCTCTTTAATGCGTGTGTGAGCACGGCGTAATTCTTCCAGTCCCCGGCGTCCAGGGATTCCCGCAGCGCGCGCGCCCGCTCCCGAGCGTCGCCGGCGTACTCCCGCAGCATCGTCCGGTACAGCTCCGGGTCGCCCCCGCTGTATCGCGCGCCGACCTGGGTATCGACCCCCGCGGCGCGCAGGGCCTCGAAGGGATCGTTCCGAAGCGCGCCCTCCGCTTCGCCTTCGACCGGCTGATCCACGATCTGCACCTTCCCGGCGGGCAGGTGCCTGATCAGCGCCTGTTCGAGGGCGAGGCTGTCGATGGGCTTGGTCAGGTAATCCGTGAAGCCCTCCGCCAGGTAGCGCTCCCGCGCGCCGCTCACGGCATCGGCGGTCAGGCAGATGAACGGCGTATCACGGTTGGCGCCGTCGCGCTGTTCGCGGATGCGGCGCATGGCCTCCGTGCCGTCCATCCCCGGCATGCGCTGGTCCAGCAGGATCAGGTCATAGCGCCGGGACAGGGAAAGCCTGACGGCCTCCTCGCCGCTGTCTGCCGTGTCGATGTTGATGCCCGTCTTTTTTAGCAGATTGACGACGACCGTCAGGTTCATCCGGGTGTCGTCCACCACCAGTATGCTCGCCTCGGGCGCGTGGAAGGATTCCCTGTAAACCGTCGCCTGCTCCTGGGTCCGCATGAACTTTTCGCGGAAGTTGCCGATGGGCTCCGTGCCGACGGCCTTTTGGGGCAGAATGATCGTAAAGGCGGAGCCCTCGCCGTACACGCTGCGCACGTCGATGCTCCCGCCCATCATGTCCAGCAGGCTGCGGGTGATGGCAAGGCCCAGGCCCGTGCCCTCCACCGTGCTGTTGTGGCGCAGATCGGCCCTCTCAAACTTTTCAAACAGCCGCCCGATGTCCTCCTGCCGGATGCCGACGCCGGTGTCCTCCACGACGATCTTCATGTCGATCGCGCCGCCCGGGCGCGCCGCGTCGCCCCGGGCGCCGCGGACGGTCAGCGACACGCGCCCCTCCCGGGTGTACTTCACGGCGTTGTTCAGCACGTTGGTCACGATCTGCCGCACGCGCACCTCGTCCCCGTACAGGCAGTCCGGCAGGGTGTCGTCCACGTCGACGCGGAAGTCCAGCCCCTTGTCACGGGCCTTGAAGGCGATCATGTTGCTGACGTCGTTGAGCACGGAGCTCAGCCGGTACTGACCCTCCGCGATTTCCAGCTTGCCCGCCTCGATTTTGGAGAAATCGAGGATGTCGTTGATGATGGACAGCAGGTTGTTGCCGGCGCTCTGGATATTCACGGCATAGCTGCAGATGTCGGCAAAGACATCCCGGACGGCCTCCCGCGGCTCCGGCAGCCGATCCCGCGCCTGCCGGCTCTCCCTGAGTATGATCTCATTCATGCCCAGCACCGCGTTGATGGGCGTCCGGATCTCGTGGGACATGTTCGCCAGGAATTCGCTCTTGGCCGCGTTGGAGTGCTCGGCGATCTGCCGCGCCTCGTTCAGCGCGTTGTTCTCCGCCACCTTCTCCGAAAAGCGCACCACGTAGATGATCGCCCCGGCGAACGCCACCAGGAACAGCGATATGACGAACAGCACCACGTGGATGATGCCGTACAGGTTGTTCTCCGAGGCCTGCCGCAGCCCCGCCCGCATCGTGTCGCGCATCCAGATGCCCAGCATGATGCCGCCGACGCTGCACACGAGCACGACGGCGAAGTACACGGCCTTGAGGATCGCCTGGTACCTGCGGATCATGCCGTCCCGCACGGGACTGCGCCCGGATCGGTACGTCAGCGCCAGCGCCCACGTCAGGCTCAGGAAGACAATGCTGTTGAGGAAGGACAGGGGATAGTACAACGTCCCGATGGGCGCGGCAAAACAGGATGTCGTCCACATGCCGTATTCGAGGCACACATACATAAGCGCCACCATCGCCACGTAGGGCCGGGTGGCGCCACGCTTCCGATGCCTTCGATACCAGAGGATGCTTTGCAGGCTGAAACAGGCGATGGCCGTCGTGACGGAGACCTGAATGAGGTTGTTCAGCACGCCGCCGTATTGCAGGTAAAGGGTGAGCTGCCAGGCATTCAGCGGGACCGGCAGCAGCATCAGCGGGTGAAAGAATCGCCGGGATTCGGCGCATCGCATGTGAAGCACCAGGAGCAGCAAAAAGACAAATGCGACGTTCCAGCCCATATAGGAGAAGAGGTTGGACACGTTGGGGTAGTCGCCCATGATGACCAGGTAAGCCGTCCAGTAATAGCTGCTCATCAGGCTGCACAGGAAGACCGCCGTCGCGTAGACCCATCCCTTCTGCTTCCCGCTGATGTATTGAAACAGGCAGAACAAAAGGGCGATCAGGCACGCCATGAGCTGCACGATATTTTCCGCGTATTCCAAAAACATAGTCAGTTTTCCTTTAGCTTGTATTCCGTGTCCTCGTCGATGATCTCCAGCATGATGTCGGCGAATACGGGGTCGAATTGCGTGCCCTTGCCCCGCTCGATCTCGCTGCGGACGGCGGCCTGCGGCAGTATGCCGCGGTAGCTGCGCCGGCTGGTCATGGCGTCGTAGGCGTCGGCCACGGCGATGATCCGCGCCTCCTCCGGGATGCTTTCCCCGACAAGACCGTCGGGATAGCCCGTGCCGTCGTAGCGCTCGTGGTGCCAGCGCGCGCCGATGGCCAGCTTGGGGCGCTCCTGGATTTTCTTCAATATCTTGTCGCCCAGTACGGGGTGGATCTTGATCTGGGCGTACTCCTCCTCGGTGAGGCGCGAGGGCTTGTTGATCACGCTGTCCGGCACGCCGATCTTGCCCACGTCGTGCAGAAGCCCGATCATGTAGATCTCATTTTGCCGGTTGCGGCCGTAGCCGAAGCGCCGGGCGATCTGTCGGGCGTATTCGGCCACCCGACCGGAGTGGCCGTTGGTGTAGGTGTCCTTGGCGTCGATCGTCTCCGCCAGGGTCTGCACCACGCGCATGGAGAGGTTTTCGTTCTCCTGGGTCTTCAGCGCCACTTCCTCGGCCAGGTTTCTCTGAAGCCGGGAGAGCTCGATGATGTGCTTCACGCGCACGGTCAGCACCTCCGGCACGAAGGGCTTTTTGATGAAGTCCATCGCGCCCAGGTTCAGGCCCATCATCTCGGACTCGGCATTGTCGTCGGCGGTCAGGAAGATCACGGGGATCTCCTTCCCCGGCGTCATTTCCTGCCTGAGCAGCCGCATCGTCTCAAAGCCGTCCATCTCCGGCATCCGCACGTCCAGAAGGATCACGTCTGGGCTGTTGCTGCGGATGTACTCCAGCAGCGCGCGCCCGGATCGCAGCGCCGTCACGCGCATGTGCTGCCGGCTCAGTATCAGCCCGGCCATCTTGAGATTGGCGACGTCGTCATCCACCACGACGACCCAATCCGTCCGGGGCTTGATCTCCTCCTGCGCCGCGCCGCGATTCAGATTCGCCTGCCGCACCTCGGAGATGATATCGGTGCTGGGGCCGTATTCCGTCTGCTTCCAGTCCTCGATCAATCGAGAGATCACGTGGCCGATGTCGGCCTCTCCCACCTCCGGCAGCAGCAGGAACACCTGGTTCTCGCCGCTCTCCATCATCATGTCGCTGCTGCGCAGCGAAATCTGCAGCCTGCGCCGGAACTGCGTCATGATCTCCGAGCGCTGGCGCGCGTCATACGACTTTGACATCTCCACCGTAAACAAAACCTGGAACGCGACACCGTGATAGCGTTCCAGGTAACGGAGCATGTGGCGGTAGACGTTGCCGAACGCCTCGCTGCCCATCCACATGCCGGTGGTGGATTCGTTGCGCTCCTCCAGCGCGTTGGCGATTTCCTCCAGCGTATTGCGGATCGGAGCGTTCCCGTCAGCGCCCGGCTGCGGGACCGACGCAAGGATGTCGAGCACGCGCGCCGTCAGCTCCGCCGCCACGAGCGGCTTTCCCACCACGCCGGCAGCGCCCATGGTCCGCGCACGCGCTTCCAGATCCGGCTCTCCCTGTTCCGCCATCAGCAAAACGGGGATCCCCCTGTCCGTCTTGCGGGCGCTCTTTAAGGCGGAAATCGCCTCAAAACCGCCGATTTCCCACAGCACGCTGCCCAGCAGGATCAGATCCGGCCGGTTGTCCTTCAAAAACTCCATAAGCGCCTGCCCGGATCTGAACCCGGTCACGCGCATCTTGCGCTTGCAGAGAATGTGCCCCGCGTCCTGCAATACTTCAATGCTGTTGTCCGCCACGACGATCCAGTTCATCTGCCCAGCCTCCCCTCGGCGGTCGTGTACAGGCTGCTTTCAAAGCGGATCATTGACGATCATTTTCCTTCGCCCATGGCCATATTATACCATATTAAAGCGGTTGTTGTCTACCACTCTAACATTCTTTGCTTCTTTGAACGAAGGCGCAGATAATCACAATCCACCCGATCCCCACCGCGATCAGCGACGCTCCCAAGGACAGGATGTGGCGAAATCCCTTCTCAAGATGGAAGTGAGACGGGTCGTTCGGATCATAGAAAAGGTGGACGATCTCATCAACTTTGAAGGTGTTCTCCTTGTATTCAATATCGCTCTTGTGTCGCACCGTGGTCCCGTCGGCGCTGAATTCGACCACCGGGGAATCATGCACGCGGACGACATTGCGATACTTGCCGGTCCGGCTCACGCGCGTTTCGAAGGATATCACCTTGCCGACCGCCCGGGCGGTCTCCCGCTTCTGTTTCCTGCGCATGATGATGATCTCGTATATGCCCATACATATGAAGATGAAGCCGGGGAGACAGGCAAGGGCAACGCCTAACAGATTGTTGTCCCGAAGTACGCTCAGCATAGTATCACTCCTTATCCGTTTCCCAACAGTTGAAGGATTGCCTCGGCGGCAGGCTCTGTCACATCATCATCGAACCGATAACCCGATGTATGAAGGTCCGCGCATTCGCGCCCCATACCGATGCCGAAGTACATGCCCGGTACGCGCTTTAAATACCATCCAAAGTCCTCCGACCAGCGCATGGGCTCCGTTAACCGCTGGACGATCCTGCCGGATTCGCGCCAGAGGTCCTCGCATTCCCGCGTAATTATCGGATCATTGACGGTATCCGGAAATACGTCCCGCATTTCAAAACGACAGGTCATATTCCTTTCGCGGCAGCCGGCCCGTATACAGTCCTTTATCGCGGTTTCCAGGAGCCGCAGATCCTCATCCCTGTGCGCCCGCAAGGTCAGCCACAGCCGCCCGTCAGATGCGGAAAGGCCGTAGTTTTCATCTCCGAGCTTCATGCCTGTGACGGTGGCCATCAGAAGCCTGTCATCCCCGCGCAGTATGTCTTCCGTCATCCCTGGCAGACGCAATACCGCACCGCACAGCAGGTCCGCAGGATTCTCACCGCGCTCAGGATAGGCGGCGTGCGCGGGAGAGCCGGTCACCGATATGGACAGGCCCTCGGACGCGCAGGCGAAGCAGCCGGGACGGGTCAGCAGGTGCCCTATAGGATACCCCGGAAGATTGTGAAATCCGAATATGCGCTCGACATTTCCCAACCCGGGCCATGTGTCGCAGATGCGCCTGGCGCCCGCTCCCGTCTCCTCGGCCGGCTGGAAGATGAAATGGACATTCCTGTTTAGGACGCGCCCCTCCAGCATCGTGGCGACCCGGCATAGGATCGCGCAATGCCCGTCGTGCCCGCAGCCGTGCCAGGGGCCGTCCGCGCCGGGCAGGGCGTCCATATCCGCGCGCAGTGCGTAAGTGGGACAGGCATCCCCTTCCCGATGCGTCGCCAAGAGCCAGCCGTCCATGGGGATGACGGAGAGGGCGGTGTTCTCCGTAAGAAATGCTCGCAGCAAGGCAAGGGTGCCCTGCTCATGGCCGGAAAGCTCCGCACAGGCGTTCAGTTGCGCGCGGAGGTTGCGAATGGCGTCCTGCATAACCACACCTGCCTTTGTTTTTTTTCAGCGCTGGCTTTTTGCACATGGTTACTCCTTTGCCCCAGGTCCGTCATCTACGCCATACTGTTCCCGATATCCGCCATAGTGGGCGATCGGTTCGCCTGCCACAGCAGGGTGCGTGGTAAAGGACGACGGCGCCATGATGAATCCGTGCAGCAGCGGATGGAACGGGCTCCGCAGCAGGTACGGCAGGCGGCATCTAATACTCCGGTTCGTACATTTCGCTGACTTCCTCCCAGATGGCCCTTCTCACCTTGAAATCGGTCACGGCCACCCGGGTGCAGTACGCCTCGAATCCAACGCGCCCATACTTCTCCTGGTCGATGGGGTCGGGATCGGTCGCCTCAATGGCCAGCTTTCCGTCGACGATCACAAACACATGCCCGCCGATACTGCCGCACTGCATGTGATACGTCCTTCCCGGCTCGAAATCCAGCAGCTTCGTCCCGCAGTTCAGCTTGTATTCCGGGCTCTTCTCAAACCCGACCTTGCTGTCCCACCAGCCGCCGATGCCCGCGACGTAGGCCAGGGCGCGCGTGTTGGTGGCTTCATCCCACGATCCTGACCACATGCAGTTGATGTCATGGGTGCAGGGCGGGAGCACGCGGGCCCGGAAATCCAGGCAGACGGGACCGAAGAAGGAACGGCGCATGATCGCCATGGAGGCGAAGTTCCGCCGGCTTTCGCCGATCAGCCAGCCGTCTTCGACATGCCAGCTGCCATCGCGGATCTCAAAGTCCGCATTAAAGGAAGCGGGGGAGAAGGGAGTGTCGTAGAGGATCGGCATCGCGTCAGGTTCGATAGATTTGTGCATCAGGTGGATCATTTTGGTCGCCTCCTTGGTATTCTCCGTAATTTGAAACATCCTCTGATCCTGCTTCTTCCGGCAAAACCGCCCCGCCAGCGCATCCGCCGGCTGGGTATTGATGAAGGCGTTCGATCATGCCTCCGTTGCGGCATCAGTTCTGCGTAACGAGATACAGGCGATGGTTATCGAGGGTATACAGCAGGAATACGCGCATGTTCAGCGCGATAGCGCTTCCGTCCTTCCTGATGTAATGGATGATGCCCTCGCTGCCACCCAGAGCATGCATGTTTGCTTTGTCCAGCAGCTCCCGGAACTTCTGCCGGGACGCCTCATCCAGATGCTCCATGAAGCGCGCTTCATTATCGATCCCGAGAAGCGACGCATACCGGTCGTTGATCTGCACGACGGTGATACAGCTGCCTTCCTCCCTGAATATCGCGGCGGCACGGATGATATTGTCGAGCAATGTCTCGGAGACGAGACCTTTTCGTATCATTTCACGGAATCGCAGCTGCCCGGCCTTGCCATCGGCCTTCCTCTTGTAGCCCTTCGTGACATTAGTGCATATGGGGCATTCCCCCAAAACATGCCAATACATTTAACATTATATCATGTAAATCGGTCCCCGTCTACCGGAAAATCTGCCGCTTTCCGGGGGTCTTCATCGGATCACAGAAGCGTTGCAGGACCTGCAAAACCACCGTGGGGACGATGAATGGCGGCCCTGCGATGGGATTCGAAGCCTCAGCAACAGTATTGTCATCCGATGACGCTGCCCCGGCCCCTGTTTATTTTAGTATTGACTTCATTGAATTTCGGTGCTATACTATAACTGAAATTAATTTAGCGATTGCTAAAATAAATACGATGAGGGATCGAGCATGGAGCTGTCCGCGTGTCTGAAGGCATTGGGAGAACCGATGCGCATGGCGATATTCCAGCAGATACTGGCGCGAAGGCACTGCACGCGCTCGCTTTCGTTGAAGCTGGGGATCTCCGAATCGGCGGTATCCCAGCACATCAAGGTGCTGAGGGACGCGGGCCTGGTGTACAGCGTGAAGTATGGCTATCACACCCACCACCTCCCCGCCCAGGTCGCGCTGGACTTCATGGCCGCCTCCATCGAGGAGATGCGCCGGGCGTCACAGGCGCTGGACCGGGACGGCATCGCCTGCCAGTGCGAATTCCGGCAGCAGCGGGAGGGCGGGATACCGTTTGAAATCAAGGAAAAAGAAGCCGGCGTCATGAGGATCGCGGTCACCTACGAGGGCGGTCAGGTGTTCCAGCACTTCGGATACACCGAACAGTTCAAGCTCTACGACGTGGCGGACGGCGCGGTGCGGAGCAGTCAGGTCGTCAGCGCGGAGGGCTTCGGCCACGGCGCGCTGGCGGATTTTCTGCGTCAGTGCCAGGCGGACGCCCTGATCTGCGGCGGCATCGGCGGCGGCGCGCAGGCCGCACTGGCGGACGCGGGCATTCGCTTCTATGCCGGCGTTCAGGGCGATGCGGACGCCGCGGCGGACATGCTGGTCGCCGGGAAGCTGGCCTATGAGGAAAATCCCGTCTGCAATCGCCGCGGGGAGTGTTCCGGCGGGGATTGCGGACGCGACGGTACCTGCTGCCAATGACGAACGTCAACGGCGCGAAACGAGGAGGTGGGCCTTTCGGATTGTAGATATTCTTCGTAACCCGGAAACCACGGCAACCCAGCGTTGCGCAATGACGACAGCGCTTTCACAGAGAAGTGCGGAAATGGAGAATGGACATGAAGAAGATCACAAGTATCCTGTTGGTATTCATGCTGCTGATGACCTTGATCGGCGCGATGGCGGAGACCTTTGAGGGCGTCGGCACCGGCAACGGCGGCGACATCAAGGTTTCCGTCACGGTGGAGGACGGCAAGATCACCGGCATCGACGTGCTGGAGCAGAACGAGACCCCCGGCATCTGCGACGCCGCGTTCGCGCAGATCCCCGAGGCCATCATCGCCAGCCAGTCCCTGGCCGTGGACACCGTGACCGGCGCGACCAACTCCTCCAACGGCATTCTGGCCGCGGTCGAGGCCGCCGCCGCTGCCGCGGGCCTGGACGTGGACGCCATGAAGGCCGCGCCCGCCGAGGGCGGCGCGGAAGCGACCTACCCGACCGAGCTGACCGCGGACGTGGTCATCGTCGGCGCGGGCGGCGCGGGCCTGTCCGCCGCCACCGCCGCGACCCAGAACGGCGCGAGCGTGATCGTCATCGAGAAGATGGGCACCATCGGCGGCAACTCCATCATCTGCGGCGGCATCTACAACTGCCCCGACGAGGAGCTGCAGAGCCAGGTGGAGATGACCGACAGCGTGAAGTCCCTGGTGGAGACCGCCATCGCCGAGGCGCCCGTCAGCGACGAGCACGCGGCCCTCATCGAAGCGGTCAAGGCCGATTATGAAGCCTGGCAGGCCGACGGCGCGAAGGGCCTGTTCGACAGCCCGAACTGGTTCGCCCTGCAGACCTGGAACGGCGGCGACAAGGTGGGCAACCTGACGCTGGTCAAGGCGCTGACGGGCCAGGCCTACGAGGACCTGGGCTGGCTGAAGAGCCTGGGCATGGAGTTTGCCGACAAGATCGGCCAGGGCGCCGGCTCTCTGTACCAGAGGACCCACTCCTCCCTGGATTCCATGGGCACCGGCTACATCAAGGTGTTCTCCAACGTCGTGGGCGCCGACAACGTGCTGCTCAACACCAAGGGCGAGCACCTGATCCAGGACGAGAACGGCCGCGTGGTGGGCGTCGTGGCTGCCAATCCCGACGGTTCCGAGCTGACCCTGCACGCTAACAAGGGCGTCGTCATCGCCACCGGCGGCTTCTCCGCGAACGTCGAGATGCGCGAGAAGTACAACACCTCCGGCAAGTGGCCGGTGCTGGGCGAGAACGTCATGACCACCAACGCCGCGGGCATCACCGGCGACGGCATCGTCATGGCCTCCGAGATCGGCGCGAACCTGGTGGACATGGAGCAGATCCAGCTGCTCTACCTGGGCAATCCCTTCAACGGCGGCATGACCCGCTACACCCCCCGCGACCTGTCCGGCACGGATCAGATCATATTCGTCAACAAGGAAGGCAAGCGCTTCGTCCAGGAGGACGGTCGCCGCGACGTCATCTGCTGCGCGCTGATCGAGCAGACGGACGGCCTCATGTACATCCTGGAGTCCGGCGACGGCAACGCCACCGACCCCGACGAGCTGATGACCGGCGACGGCTATCCGGCCCGCGAAGCCGAGGCCGAGGGCTATCTGCTGATCGCGGATACGCTCGAGGAGATGGCGGAGAAGATCGGCTGCTCCTATGAGGACCTGCAGGCCACCGTCGACGCCTTCAACGCCTCTGTCGACGCCGGCGAGGACGAGTTCGGCCGCAAGCTGTACTCCACCAAGCTGACCAAGGGTCCCTGGATCGCCTGCCCCCGCGTGGCCTGCGTCCATCACACCATGGGCGGCATCAACATTGATGCGGATACCCATGTGCTGGATACCGAGGGCAATATCATCCCCGGCCTGTACGCGGCCGGCGAGGTCACCGGCGGCATCCACGGCGCGAACCGCCTGGGCGGCAACGCCATCGTGGACTTCGTGGTCAACGGCAAGAAAGCCGGTACGAACGCTTCCAACGAACAGTGATGCTTCGCCTGATCACAGGCTCCTGAAACGCGAATCCGCCGTCACCACTGTAGGTGGCGGCGGATTCGTCGTAAATATGGGGCCCTTCCGCGAGCGCTCTGCGATATATTTCGATGAACGTCGGGTCTGTGTCGTTCAAGGAATCCAGCAGGACATTCATGTGCCGCAGGGCGCGGAAAGGGCTGATTTATATGGAAAACCTGGCGCGATCGGTACAACGGCCAGGGCAAGATCATCAGATTACACTGGCGGTTGCCTGCCGCGATACGGCGTCCCGCCGCGACATTTTATGCACGTCCCCCGACAATTCAGCGGCTTTCCGTTGCGCGCTCGCGCGCCCTGTGGTACACTACCCTCACAGTCAAACAACGACTGACGGGCAAAGCCGCAGGACCGACTTCTCTATTGAAGGATTCGCAGGGAAAGGGGGACCATGAAATGCTGACTCTGATCATTCTCGTTTGGATCTTTTGGGCAATCTGCCGTCCGCGGTATGGTTACTGGTATCATCGTCCTCCGATGGGCAGGTGGCATCATCCGATGGGCGGCATGCACATGGGCGGCTTCGGTGGCTTCGGCGGCCACGGCGGCTTCGGCGGCGGGCGCGCGTTCGGCGGTGGCCACACCTTCGGCGGCGGCGCCGGCCGGGGCAGGAGATAAGGGCGCGTTGAGAAGATCGATATACAATAAGGTTCATCAAGGTTTAAGGGCCAGCCTTTCGGGCTGGCCCTTTTTGTATGTCGGGTCTCTTTCGGTTGATGCCTTCCGGGGTTTCTGATATAATGGATTTTGGAAAGTGATCCGCCGCTGGGTCGTGGACGTGGATGACGACGTGGAGGTGCCGACAGATCATGGGATGAGGGGGGCAAGGAAAGCATGAAGCTGAACAGATTGACGAAACGGGTATGGATATATCCCTTCGAGGAGGCGCGCGACCGCCCGAACCTCGGCTATATCCGCGGGGACAGATGGAGCGTCGCGGTGGACGCCGGGCATTCCGCGGACCACGTCCGGGATTTTTACGGCGCGCTCAAGGCGGCCGGCCTGCCGTTGCCCCGGCTCACGGTGCTGACCCACTGGCACTGGGATCACACGTTCGGAACGGGCGCGATTCACGGCCTGAGCGTCGCAAACAGGCGCACGAACCAATATCTGTCGGACTTCCGCGGGCGGCTGGAGGACGAGGGGACGGGCTTCTTTTTCGGGATGGACGAGAGCATCCGCCGGGAATATGCCGACGGCAAGCCCGTCACCGTCACGCCGGCGGACCTGGTTTTCAGCGGGGAGCTCCTGCTCGATGCCGGCAACTGTCCGATCCGGCTGTTTCAGGCGGAGGCGCCGCACACGTCCGACAGCACCCTGATCGAGGCGCCCGGGGAGCGCGTTCTGTTCCTGGGAGACGCCACGTCCGGCGTGTTTCCCGAGTGGACGATGGATTTTGAGCGCGCGGAAAAGCTGGCTCAGACCATGCGGAGCGTCGATCCGAAGCTATGCGTGCACGGTCATCTGCCCCCGCTTTCCACGGAGGACGTCATAGGGATCATGATGGAAGGCGAATGACCCGTAACGATCATCAATCCTCCAATTTGGCGTAGGGACTTGCGTCAAGCTCGATTTTGATGGGGTCCAGCACGCGCTCGGTGGTGTAGAGCTCGTCGGTCTCCGGGTTCATGCCCATCTTCATGGTGTTGGAGTTGGCGCTCAAAGCCCAGCGCACCTGGTTGAGCATCGCCTTGCCGTCCGCGAACGCCTGCTCCTGGAGGCGCGCGCAGTATTCCGTCATCTGCCGCTGCGCCTTCGCGGGGTCGCTGTTCAAAAGCGCGTTGACCTCCTGGAGCTGGGCGGTCATGCCGTCGATCATGTGCATCTCCGCGCTGTGCCAGTAGGCCCGCACGGGCGCGCCGTAGATCTTGTAATCCGTCAGGCACAGCGTGTTCAGGTCCTTGAAGGCGAAATAGGGGTATTTGTCGGACTCAAGCTGATGGAACACGCCCTCCGGCTGGTTGGCCGCGTAGGATTCGGAGGGCTCGGCGCAGAGTATGTTGAAGGGCACGAACACGCCGTACACGGACGGGGCCATGCACACCCAGGTGGTCCCGGCGATGGCGGGCGGCAGGTCGGGGCGGAGGTGTACGATGTGGACGCTCATGGAGGTGTCCGTGCCGATCACCCGCATGTCGATGCGCCCGGTCTCGTCGGGGCTGTACGGGGTGCCCTCGTAGCGGTTGCGCATCAGCTCCATCACGGTTTGCAGGGACACGCGATTGTCGGGGACGAAGGTCAGCGGGTAGCGGTCGAGCTTGTCGTAGTCGCCGTAGGCGGAGGGGGAGAGCACCTTATGGCCGATCCAGGTGCGCATGTGGCTGTAATTCTCCACGGTCTCCGGCCCGGCGTAGGTGTCCAGCAGGTTCAGCTCGCCATTGTCGCCGTAGACCGCGAAGCCGTTGTCCACCGCCAGCTTTTCCAGGTTCGGGGAGGCGATGCTCTCCGCGTAATCGGAGAGGTACTCCAGGCTGAACTCGTTGCCGAACACGGACACCCGGTCGTCGGGCAGCTTCACCGCGGCGTACTGGTGGCCGGTGTACATCTCCACGTACCACGCCTCCTGCTGGTCCGCGATCAGGGCGATGTTCGTCTCGGAGCTGCCGTACTGGTCGATGAGGCCCGCGAGGGTCTGCACGGCCTCCTTCGCGCTCTTGCTGGTGGAGATGACCATCTGGTTCGTGGTGAACTCCGTGATGCCCACAGGGACCCACGGGTCCGCCGCCTTCGCGGCCTTGTTGGAGAAGGCCGTCACGGACATGGTCATGGCCACGCCGTACTCATTGACGCAGACCGCGTCGTCCATGCCGGTGCCGTATTCCGCCATGCCGGAATCCATGAAGGGCGTGCCGGTATACTTGAAGGTGGTCGCGGGAAGATCGAGATAGTTGGAATGGTCGGTGTCCACGGGCATCTGTCGGCCCGGGTCCCGCTCGATCCGGGGCACGACCGTCAGGCGGGCGGGAAATACGCCCTGGCTGTCGTTGGAGCGGGCGAGTATGTAGGCGCCGTCGGTGCTCATGTCCTTTCCAATGTACACGCCGGTACAGGCGGACGCGCAGGTGGACAAAAGGCAGATCATCGTGCAGATCAGCAGACACAAGGGCTTCTTCATGGTTACAACCTCCTCTAAGGTCCGGTGGCGCTCGTCGTAATGTTAATATATTAATATTATAACATAAAATTAGCGTTTCGTCTACGGCCTTTCGCCATGATCTTGACTTTTCAACAGCGGCATGGAATAATATAGCCGGAATGCATCCCGGTGGATGGGGATTTGGACGAATCGCACTGGGGATGGAGGAGAATACGGATGAAAAAGAAGCTCATGTCAATATGCCTCGCGGTGCTGATACTGTCGCAGCTGTGCCCGCCGACGCCGGGAGCCTCCGCCACACGGGACGACTGGGCGATCTACCTGTATCTGTGCGGCACGGATCTGGAGACCGGCGTCGGCGCCGCAACGGCCGATCTCATGGAGCTTGTCAATCAATCCCTGCCCGACGGCGTCACGGTGGTCGTTCAGACCGGCGGCGCAAGGAAGTGGCACAACAGCATCGTGAACGCGAATTATCACGAGCGCTATGCGCTCAAGGGCGACCAGCTCGCCCGCGTGTGGCGCGGCGAAAAAAGGAGCATGGGCGATGCCGAAACGCTGGCCGACTTCCTCGGCTTCTGTCACAAATACTTCCCCGCGGCGCATGAGGCGGTGATCCTCTGGGACCACGGCGGCGGCAGCGCGGGGGGACTGGTGATCGACGAGCAGTTCAAAAAGGACAGTCTGAGCCTTGGCGAGCTGCACAGCGCGTTTGACCGGGTCTTTACCGCCGATCCCCAGAAGCCGCCGCTGGAGCTGATCGGCTTTGACTGCTGCCTCATGGCGACGGTGGATACCGCCGCGGCCGTCAACGGCTATGCCCGCTATATGGTCGCCAGCGAGGAGACCGAGCCCGGCTGCGGATGGAATTACTACGGCCTGCTGAACCGTATGCGGCGATATCCAGGCATGGATGGCGAATCGCTGGGCAAAGCCATCTGCGACACCTACATGGCGGGCTGCAGGGCCGCCAGGCTGGACGGCGAGGCCACGCTGTCCGTGGTGGATCTGGCGAAGCTCGACCCTCTGCTGACGGCGTACAATCGCTTCGGCAGCCGGGCCGTGCTGGAAGCCTGCGACGATTCCAACTTTTTCGCGGCGTTTGGCCGGGGCGCAAAGGCCGCGGAGAATTACGGCGGCAACACCCCCAAGACGGGCTACACCAATATGGTGGACCTCGGGGACCTGGCCAGGCAGAACGCATCGCTGATGCCCTCCGTTTCCGGGGCCGTGATCAGGGCCCTGGAGGACTGCGTCGTCTACAAGGTCAACGGCGAGTACCGCTCCCGGGCGTCCGGGCTGTCCTGCTACTACGCCTACGACCCCAACCTCAAGCTGTACAACCTCTACGCCAGCGCCGGGGCGAGCAAGAGCTTCAAGGTGTTTTACGACTATATGCTCACCGGCAGGCTGGATGAGGAGGCGCAGTCCTATATAATGGAGGATTTGGGCTACGGCGAGACCATCGAGGAGCTCGATACCCTCAACAACTTCTCCGTCAACGGCTGGAAGACGACCATCGACGACGAAGGGTACGCCGTGCTGACGCTGGACAGGGACACGCTGGCCACGGTGTCGGAGGTCACCTTCCAGCTGGCTTATCTGGATGAGGAAAGCGACATGATGCTGTTCCTCGGCAGCGACAACGACCTCGACCAGGACTGGAAAAACGGCGTGTTCAGGGACAACTTCCGCGGCGTCTGGGGCTGCATCGACGGATGCCTGTGCCACATGGAGATCGTCTACCAGGGCGACGACTACAACCTGTACAACGTGCCCGTGCTGCTGAACGGGGTGCCCTCCCAGTTGAAGGTGGCGTATGACTACAACGACGAGGATTACTGCATCCTCGGCGCGCAGAAGGGCCTGGACGACTATGGCATGGCCGACCGCAGCATGGCGCGGCTGCGCGCGGGCGACGTGATCACCACGCTGCACAAGGCCGCCACCACCACCGGAGACGATACATTCGAGTGGTATGAGTACGATACGCTGGTGGTGAACCGCTATACGTCCTTCGGTGAGATGGACCTGGGCGACGGACAGTTCGCGCTGCTGTTCACGCTGACCGACGGCCGCGGCGAGACGACCTACGCCGACGAGGTGATCGTCACGGTCGAAGGCGAGGACATGAGCTTCGAGGTCGTCTGAAACCCCGCCCTCCCGAGTGGCTGACAGCCGCCCGGCTGAAAGGCGCGCTCCCGTTCACAGGTTAACGAACACGGCAGATACGGCGGTATAAAGGAATGAGCAACGATCAACTGATACGGGAAACCCTCGCCGAGCTCGAGGCCGTGGGCAATTACGCGCGGCTCCGGCAGTTTACGCAGCATGGCCGGCACAGCGTCTATGCGCACAGCGTCAGCGTCGCCGCGCTGGCTTTGCGCATTGCCGAGCGCATGCCGGGCGCCGTGGATTATCGTTCCCTGGTCCGCGGCGCGCTGCTTCACGACTACTTCCTCTACGACTGGCATGTGAAGGATAAAAGCAGGCCGAACCATGCCCTCCACCATGCGCGGCTGGCGCTTGAAAACGCGCGGCGGGACTATGATATCAACGATATCGAGGCGGATATCATCGGCTGTCACATGTTTCCGGTCGTGCCGACCCCGCCCAGGACCAAAGAGGGATGGATCGTGTGCATGGCCGACAAGATCAGCGCCGCGGGGGAGACGGTGAAGCGGCGGTGACGTGACAGGAGAAACCTGTGGAGCGCCCGTCAGAATTTGAACATGACCTTGAGCATGCTGCCGGCGTTCCTGTCGAAATCCTCAAACGCCTTCGCGGCATCCTCAAAATCGTAGATATTGGTCACGACCTCGTCCAGCTTCAGGTTCTGGGTCTTCACGATGTCGATGAGCTCCTCGAAATCGCGGGTCAGGGCGTTGCGGGAGCCGAAGATGTTGAGCTCCTTCTTTTGTATGATGGTGAAGTCGAGGTCGATGTTGTGCTTGCCCACGCCGATCACCGCCACGCGGCCGCCGAAGCAGGCGGCGTCCAGGCAGCTCTGCAGGGTGGAGGGCAGGCCGACGCACTCCACGGTCACGTCGAAGCCGTTGCCGTCGGTGATATCGTCCACCGCCTTTTTCAGCGCCTCGGGGCCGTCGTTTAAAACGGTGCCCTCCAGCCCGAACCGCAGCGCGTACTCCAGCTTCTTCGGCGCGACGTCGCAGATCCATACCTTCGCGCCGCGGGACTTCGCCGCGATGGCCGCCAGCACGCCGATGGTGCCCGCGCCCACCACCAGCACCCTGTCGCCGTCCTTCACGCCGGCGCGCTGTATGCCGTGATAGCCGATGCAGAAGGGCTCGATCAGCGCCAGCGTCTTTGCGTCCAAACCATTGCCGTCGATCAGGCGGCTTATAGGCATGGCGATGTACTCGGCAAAGCCGCCCTCGCGCTGCACGCCCATGGTCTGGTTGGACATGCAGGCGTTGACCAGCCCGCGCCGACAGGAATAGCACTTGCCGCAGTTGAAGCAGGGATTGGCGGTGACGATATCGCCCACCTTGAAGCCGCGGTCATTCTCGCCGATCTCAACAATTTCACAGGAGAATTCGTGGCCGGGGACGCGGGGATAGGCCATATAGGCGTTGTTGCCCCGGTAGGAGTTCAGATCGCTGCTGCAGATGCCGCCGTAGAGGGGCTTGAGCAGCGCTTCATCCCTGCCGATGACCGGCTTTTTTCTCCGGAGTCATCACCCATCCCACGCGCCTTTCCCGGATAGAATACGGATACACTGTCCGGTGCGCCGGGGGGATACAGCGGGCTTGCGGACCGACGAACGCCAATAAAGAAGAAGAGGATATCTTATGAAGAAAACTCTGGCTGTCCACCCAGAGCATCATCAACGGCGTGGCGCAGCTGACCACCGGCAACCAGACCATCGCGGCCATGGAGCCTGCGAGCTTCACCTTCATCGGCAGCGGGCGGCGAGGGCTCCATACAGGGCGCGCTGTTCGGCGCGCTGCTGGTGGGCGTGCTCAACAACGGCATACGGCTGATGGGCGTGCCCTCCACCTACCACACGCTGGTCAAGGGCGTCATCATCATCTGCGCCATGGCCATGGATGTCTACGGAAAGAACAAGGACAGCGGCCTCGGGCGTTCCCTGTTGAAGGGCATGCGCCGCCGGACCGGGAAAGGGTGAGCACTATGAAATTGGTTGACGTACACGTACATGTGGTGGAAACGCTGCATGGCTTTGCCCGCAGGGGCGAGTTCCGCGCCATCGGCGGCGGCCGCGCACGCTGGGCCAACGGGGAGGAGACCGCCCTGATCCCGCCGGAGCTGGGCGAATACGACGTGCGGGGCGAGAGGCTCTATCCCTTCCTGAAGGCGCAGGGCGTCGAGCGCGCGGTGCTCCTGCAGGGCAGCTTCTACGGCTTCCACAACGAGTATTCGCTGGAGGTCGCCCGCAAATACCCCGACATGTTCATCTCCGCCTGCACCGCCGACCCCTTCGCGCGGGGGTCCATGCAGATCCTGGAGCGCTTCGTATGCCGGGAGGGCGTGCGGGTAATCAAGTTCGAGGTCAGCGACGGCGGCATGATGGGCTATCACGAGCCCTTCCGCATCGACGGCCCCCGGCTGGAAAAGCAGATCCGGCTGGCGGCGGACAACGGCTGCACGCTGGTGCTGGACGTCGGCGGCCCCGGCATGGACAGCTTCCAGCCCGACGCCATCGCCAACATCGCAAAGAGCTACCCGAATATGCGCATCGTCGTGTGCCACCTGCTGGCGCCGACCCTCAACGATGAAGCGCCCTTCGCGCGGGCCCTCGGGATGCTGAGGCTGCCGAACGTCTGGTTCGACATCTCCGCCGTGCCGTGGAATGTGGACCCGGAGGTCTATCCCTTTCCCACTGCCGTGCGCTATGTCGCCATGGCGCGGGATACGGTGGGGCACGACAAGCTGCTCTGGGGCAGCGACCTGCCCAGCCCGCTGACCCGGGACAGCTACGTCCACCTGTGGGACTATCTGCAAACCGGGAAGCTGTTCGATGAGGGCGAGCTTAAAGACATTTATTACAATAATGCCTTCAACGCCTACCCGCTTTCATGATCCCGCCGGCACAGGTGCCCATTCATTCATAACCGGTTGATTTTCACATGCCTTACACCCCGGCAGGCCTTCCCCCAAGGATTTGGCCTGCCGGGGTCTTTGCTGTATTGACTGGCCGCCGGATATCTTTTATAATAGGATCGCAGTGGGAATGAATAGTTACCGGAGGCAGCACCATGAACAATCTCCTCAAACTGTACCTGACCTTTGCCAGGATCGGCTGTGTGACGTTCGGCGGCGGTTACGCCATGCTCCCGATCCTGGAGCGGGAGCTGGTTGACAAGAGGCACTGGACCACCATGGAGGATCTGCGCGATTACTTCTCCATAGGCCAGTGCACGCCCGGCATTATCGCGCTCAACGTATCCACCTTCATCGGCGAGAAGCGCGGCAAAATTCCCGGCGCCCTGGCCGCCACCTGCGGCTTCCTCACAGGGCCCATCGTTATAATCCTGATCATCGCCGCCTTCCTGACCAATTTCGCCGACCTGCCGGTCGTGCAGCACGCCTTTGCCGGAATCCGCGTATGCGTGTGCGTGCTGATCGTCCAGGCGGTGCTCAGGCTGTGGAAGGGCAGCGTGGTGGACGGGTTTTCGCTGGCGCTGTACATACTTATCTTTATACTGAATGCCTTCGGAGGGATGCTGCCCCTGAAAATCCCCGCCGCGGTACTGGTGTTGTTGTCCGGCGCGACGGGAATCCTCATCAGCCTGCGCAGAGCGAAGAGGGGAGGCGACAGCCAATGACCCTCCTGAGACTGATAATTGAGTTCATCAAAACGGGCCTGTTTTCCGTGGGCGGGGGACTGGCGACATTGCCGTTCCTGTATGAGATGTCGGACGCCACGGGATGGTTTTCACACGCGGATATCGCGGACATGATCGCCGTGTCCGAATCCACGCCCGGGGCGATCGGCATCAATATGTCCACCTACGCCGGTTTCAAGACGGCCGGCGTCCATCGCCATGATCTCCGCGGCGGCGGGCATTGTTTTCAAGTTTTGACGACGAACTGGGAACGGAAGGGGCGGCGGGCTGTATGGCAGGGAGCTGTTTATCAAAGGAACTGCGGACGAGGAGGGAGCGTTGAATATGGTACGGAAGATTATGATCGCGCTATGCCTTGCGCTGGTTTCCATGCTGCCCATGCAATCCCCGTTCCCGGCGCGGCCGTGTTTTCTCCATACCGCCCGGGCGGCGTCGAAGGTGAAGCTGAACAAGACCGACGTCGCGCTCACCGTCGGCGATACGGTCCGGTTGAAGGTCAAGGGCACGAAGAAGAAGGCCAAGTGGTCCAGCTCAAACAAGTGTATAGCGAAGGTGAACAAAAAGGGGCTGGTGACCGCCCTGGAGCCGGGGGAGGCCGTCATCACGGCGAAGGTCGGCAAAAAGAAGCTGAAATGCCGGGTGACGGTGAGCGCCGAAACGACGCCGGTCATGCCTACCGACTCCATCGTCGTTTTGAAAAAGCCGATTATCTACCTCTATCCGGAGGCGGAGACCGAGGTCACGGTCACGCTCGGTATGCCGGAGAAGCTCACCGCTTCATACCCTGTGTACGCGGACGGATGGCATGTCACGGCAAAGCCCGACGGCACGCTGACGGACATGACGACCGGCAGGGCGCTCTATGCGCTCTATTGGGAGGGGCGGTCCGAGGGAATTGAGGATATCTCAGAGGGATTCGTGGTCGAGGGAGCGGACACGGCGGCGTTCCTCGAGGAAAAGCTCGACCTTCTCGGCCTGTCGGAGAGGGAGGCGGAGGAGTTCATCGTCTACTGGCTGCCGAATATGCGGGACAATCCGTACAATCTGATCCGCTTTTTGAGCGCGGCGGAGATCGATGCTATGATGCCGCTGGCGTTTTCCGTCGAGCCGGACACCGTCATACGGGTTTTCATGGTCTATAAGGGGCTGGAGGACAGTGTGGAGATCCCGCAGCAGCGATTGCCGGAGCGACCCGCCAGGAACGGCTTTACCGCGGTCGAATGGGGCGGGACTGAACTGACGGAGCAGGGCGGTTGAAGGCGATGCCGCGCGGCTGCCTATGAGGCGGGCGGTCAGCGCGCCGTATCCTGATGATGTCCCGCCTTCATAGCGTACATCTTCTCGTCCATTTCCCTCAGGAAGGCATCGACGCTTCCCTGATTAAAGAAGCTCACGCCGTAGGATATGGAGAGGGGATAGGGCCTGCCTCCGCGATTGTATTCGGCCAGTCCGCGCTCGACCCGCTCCAGATAGGGGGACAAGCCGTCCGCGGAATCCGTCTGCTTCAGTATGATGAAGGATACGGACGAGGTCATGTGCAAGGACATGGACGCGACCTACCTGCAGGGCTTCAAGTATTCGAGGCCCGCGCCCATCGTGGATTTGAAGGAGTACCTGAGCAAAAGGGCCTCTTAACGCCGCCTGCGCGGACGGGCCTCCGCGTGGACGACGCACCCCAGCAGCACCTTGTTGTCGAATATGGTGTGCTCGACCGTCAATTCGATCTCGGGGTCCCTCCCGAGACCTTGAATGACGGCCTTTTTTATGACCTCCGCTTCGGCGGTCTTTTTGGCGAAGGCGATGGCCTCCTCCAGGTCCCGGTAGAGGTGCTTTTTACAGTCCGCGACGACATAGTAGCCGCCCGTGGCGGCCTCCATGGAGTTCACGCAGACGTTGACGTCCAGCCGCGCAACCCTCTGCGCCAGCGCCGCGCCGAGGGCGTTGGCGACGTGGGAATAGTCGGACAGTATCGCCCGGGTCCCGAACAGCGCGGCGACCCTGGGCAGAAACACGTGGATCGGCGCCCCGATGCCGACGAGCGGCAGGGGCGTGCGCAGCGACAGCCCGGCGATGGTGCCCTTCCGGCGGCGCGCCTGGTCGTAGAAGGCTTGAAGCAGGGCGTCCGTGCGCTCCGGGGCAAAGGGGCTCTTCCGCCCGGGATACTGCTGATGCAGCAGAAAGGCTCCGAGGTGTACGTACATCGCCCGGACCACCATCTCATAGACTATATCCGGAATATCCTCCGCCGGGATGCCCGTTTTCTTTGACACACACTTTAGCGCCTCCGCCGCGGCGGACGGATCGAACAGCGTCAAATCCCCCTTGAGCACCATCATGTCGGTAGGCGTGACGCCGCTTTTGATGACGACGCCCTCCTGCTCGAGGCGCTTTGTGTTGATGGCGTAGAGATCGATGCCGACGGCCTGCGCCAGCCTGGCCGCGATCAACGGCCCGTTCCTCAAAGCGTCGCAGATGGCATGCTCCTGCTGTGTGAAACCGGCCTTCCCGGAGATATCCTTCTGCAATACGTAAAACTCGTGGCTCATCCGCGTCTGCGGGCGTTCGCTCCGGGCGAGCGCGTTGAGCTCCCGCGCGACGGAGGGGTCTGAATCCGCCAGCACGGAGATGGGGATGATGCGCACCGTATCGAGGTAGAGCCCGTCGCTGTCGTAGCGGACGGCGGTGTCGCCGCCCAGCGAGATGGCCCGGGCGTCCACGCCCCTGACCGTCGTGCGGTAGGGCCCGATCATGATGCCGTCCGCCGCCATGACGGGATCGTGGCCCTTGATCATGGCGATGTCCGTGGTCGTCCCGCCCATATCGAGCACCACGGCGTCCTCGGCGTCCGCGAGTGCAAGCCCGCCGATGATGCTGGCCGCGGGGCCGCACAGCAGGGTCTCCACGGGGCAGCTTCGCGCCATCTCCTCCGACATGAGTATGCCGTCGCTCCGGACGATCAGCACGGGAATGTCCAGCCCGCGGCGGGACAGCACGTTGTGTATGGCCTGCAAAAACTCGGAGATCAGCGGCATCAGCCGCGCGTTGAGCAGCGTGCTTGCGCAGACCTTGAGGAAGTTGACCTCCTTGCAGATGTCATAGGCGATCGTCACAGGGATGGTCAGGCGCTTCTTGAGCAGCCTCAGGGCGGTCAGCTCAAAGCGCCCGCCGTTTGCCGCCGAATAGGCCTGTACGACGCCGACGCTCTCGCAGTCCGAAAACAGCTCGGGGATGCGCTTTTCGAGCGCGTCCCAGTCGGGATCGTAGGGCTCGGAGAACATGTTCTCCGGCCGGGCGTCTATAACGATCAGCTGGGAGATATCGCTGATCCCGTGCTCGGACAGCTCCTTTCTCAGGCTGTCGATGATGTCCTGCCTGGCGCCGATGACGAGCAGCTTAGCCCGGTATCCCTTGTTCTCCACGCAGGCGTTCGTCGCAAGGGTGGTGGACAGGGCGAGGCTCTCCGCCTTATTCAGCCATTCGTCCGGGAGCCGGTCGAGCACGTTGGCTATGCCGATCTCCAGGTTGGCCTTCGTGGTGAGGGTCTTGCCGGTCGCCAGGATCGCCTTTGTATCCGTATCGTAAATCACGGCGTCCGTGCAGGTGCCGCCCGTGTCTATGCCGATCGCTATCATGGCCCATTTCCTTTCGGAGGAAGCGTAGTTCATTCCCATTATACTCCGTCGGGAATCGCATTGCAACAGGCAATGGGCGGGGTTGTCGGATACCTGGCGCAATCATATAGAATATATCTATACCCTATCATAATAATGGGGTATTGGACAAATCCCCTGTCTCGGTGTATGCTTTTGCCAACGCCTGAGGGAAAGGAAAGACCGATATGAGCAAGCGCGCGAGCATCCATCCGCTGCCGGCGGTGCTGAGCCTCGATCGAATGTGTCGGTGATGAAGAAACAGAGCGCATCATACGACACACGAACAGGAGGATCGGATCATGTCTGATATTCGCAATTCGGCCAACTGGGCCTTTGAAACCAAGCAGCTGCACGTCGGCCAGGAGGCCGCCGACCCCACCACCGACGCCCGCGCGGTGCCGATCTACGCTTCGACGTCCTTTGTGTTCCACGACAGCCGGCACGCCGCGGACCGCTTCGGCCTGCGGGACGCCGGGAACATCTACGGCCGATTGACCAACCCCACCAACGACATCTTTGAAAGGCGCATCGCGGCGCTGGAGAAGGGCGTGGCGGCACTGGCGGTGGCCTCCGGCGCGGCGGCAATCAGCTACACCTTCCAGGCGCTGGCGAAGGCGGGGGAGCACATCGTGGCCAGCAAGACCATCTACGGCGGCACCTACAACCTGCTGGCGCACACGCTGCCGCTGACCTCCGGCATCACCACCACCTTCGTGGACCCGGACATCCCCGGCAGCTTTGAGGCCGCCATCACCGACAGCACCAAGGCCATATTCATCGAGACGCTGGGCAACCCCAACTCGAACCTGATCGACATTGAGGCCGTCGCCCGGGTCGCCCACCGGCACAGCCTGCCGCTGGTGGTGGATTCCACCTTCGCCACGTCGTACCTGGTGCGCCCGCTGGAGTGGGGCGCGGACATCGTGGTGCACAGCGCCACCAAGTTCATCGGCGGCCACGGCACGGCCATCGGCGGCGTGATCGTGGATGGGGGCGGCTTCGACTGGAAGGCCTCGGGCAGATACCCCTGGATCAGCGCGCCGAACCCCAGCTATCACGGCATATCCTTCGCCGACGCGGTGGGCCCGGCGGCCTTCGTCACCTACATCCGCGCCATACTGCTCAGGGACACCGGCGCGACGCTCTCGCCCTTCCACGCCTTCCTGTTCCTGCAGGGGCTGGAGACGCTGTCCCTCCGGGTCGAGCGCCACACCGAAAACGCCCTGAAAATCGTGAAGTACCTGTCGAGCCATCCCCAGGTGGAGGCGGTGCACCACCCGTCCATACCCTCGGAGCCCAGCCACGCCCTCTACGCCAAGTACCTGCCCCGCGGCGGCGGCAGCATATTCACCTTTGAGGTCAAGGGCGACGCCGCCGCGGCGCAGAGGTTCATCGACCACCTGCCCATATTCTCGCTGCTGGCCAACGTGGCGGACGTCAAGAGCCTGGTGATCCACCCCGCCAGCACCACCCACAGCCAGCTCACAGAGGCGGAGCTGCTGCAGCAGGGCATCAAGCCCAACACCATCCGCCTGTCCATCGGCGTGGAGAACATCGACGACCTGATCGCGGCGCTGGACACCGCCTTTGAGGCCATAAAGTAGACGCAATTATATATATCAAAATGCAAACGCGGCAGGTATTTCTCATGGCGGCTTAAACGCCATGAGAAATACCTGCCGCCCTGCTATAACAAAGTTTAATTAAACTAATAAGAACATGACGCTTGACTTGTGTAACGGATATATGTTATCATGGTATCGAAAAATAAATAACCGGCGCAGGTGACCTCTCCCACGGGAGGGGCTGAATAAGGAAGCGGGTGAGAATCCCGCACGGGGCCGCCGCTGTATTGGGGAGCGAACGCCATAATGTCACTGGTTTTAAACCGGGAAGACGGCGAACGCTGTGAACCTGAGTCAGAAGACTTGCCTGTAGCTGAGATACATTCGCTTCACGGATCACTGAAGGACGGATGGCTTGTTTTTGGCTGCAAAAAAACGGTCTGCTGCCGCATGTCGCGGGGCGGACCGTTTTATTTATACTGAAGCAGGTGTTGCTATGGGTAATTGGCGGATATTCGGGGAGACGATTGCCCCGGGCGAGAAGCGTCAGACGGTCCTTCGCGTGCCCGTTGGCGGCCTGGCCAACGCCGGCGAGGTGTCCCCGGGCGGGCGACGGGGCGACGGCTATGAGATGCCGGTGATACTCATAAACGGCGCGCGGCCCGGCAGGACGCTGCTGGTCACCGCGGGCATGCACGCCGGGGAGTTCAACGGCACGCCGGCGGCGATCAGGGTCGCGCGGGCGCTGGAGCCGTCGGAGATGTCCGGGCGGGCGATCTTCATGCCCTGCGTGAACACCAGCGGCTTCTGGACGATGCACCCGCGCATGCTGCCCGAGGACGGCTACAACTTAAACGCCGGATATCCCGGCAGGCCCGACGGCACCGTCGGGGAGCGCGTCGCGGACTTCTTCGTCCGGGAGATCCTGCCGCAGGCCGACTTCATACTGGACCTCCACGGCGGCAGCCGCGGCGAGCGCATGACGCCGCTGGCGTTCTTTCCCACCAACCCGGGGGCGCGGGAGGCGTCGCTTAAAGCGGCGAAGGCACTGAACCTGGGCTGTTTGGTCGAATCGCAGGCGACAAAGGGCCAGTACAGCTACGCCGCGTCCGCGCTGGGCATCCCCGGGCTGCTGGTGGAGCGCGGCGAGGGGTATATCTGCGACGCGGAGCTCGTCGAGGCGAACCGCAGGGACATACTGCTGCTGCTTGCGCACCTGGGCATCATCCCGGAGACGCCGGGCCTGCGGGATGAGGCGTTGAAGCGCCGCGTGTTTAAAGAGGCGGTGTATGTCGATTCCGAGTGGGACGGCCTGTGGTATCCCGCGGTGGGGAAGGATCAGCCTATCCAAAAGGGCCAGCTTCTCGGGACGCTTCAGGACCTCTACGGCGATTCGATTGGAGAGGTCCGCGCCCGATGCGACGGGCATGTGCTGTACGTCTACACCGGCCTCGCCGCGCCGAGGGGCGAATTCCTGATCGCCTACGGCGTGGCGGATTCGGAGGAAAAATGATCACAACGCCCGCGAGGGCTTGCGATACAACAGGAGAGGAGAAGAGTATCATGAAGAAGTTTATCGCGTTTTTAGTGGCACTGACGATGGTCGCGGCAATGTGCGCCGTGCCCGCGCTGGCGGAGGAGAAGGTGCTCACCTTCGGCTGCCAGATGTATTCCGACGGCCTGGTCAACCCCGCCGCCCAGATCAACTGCGCCTGGAACTGCATGCGCTACGGCATCAGCGAGGGCCTGTTCAAGTTCAACGACAACATGGAGATCGAGCCCTGGCTGGCCGAGAGCTGGGAGGCCAACGCGGATTCCACCGTGTGGACCATTGTGCTGCGCGACCGCGTGAAGTTCTCCAACGGCGCGGACATGACCGCCACCAAGGTCAAGGAGTCCCTGGACAGCGTGCGTGAGCACGGCCCGGACGGCTCCTCCAACCCGCAGAACTACCTGCCCTTCGAGGCCGAGGTCGTCGCGGACGACGCCGCGAACACCATCACCATTACGCTGCCCAAGCCGGACTACAACCTGCCCGGCAACCTGGCCTACCCGGTCATGGCCATCATCAACGTCGCCGACACCACCGACTTTGACCACGGCGTCATCGGTACCGGCCCGTACATGGCGGAATCCCACGCCGACCTGGTGGGCTACACCATGGCCGCGAATCCCTATTACTGGGGCGGCGAGGTGCCCTACGACAAGGTGGAGATCATATTCATGGGCGACGCCTCCGCGAAGGCCAACGCGCTGATGGCCGGGCAGGTGGACCTGGTGGAGAACATCACCAACGTCTCCGACCTCCAGCGCCTCCAGGCGGACGACAACTACACCGTGGACATCGCCTCCGGCGTGCGCTGCGGCTTCAGCTGGATCAACTTCAAGGGCATACTGGGCAACGATGTGCTGCGCAAGGCCATCGTGATGGGCATCGACAATCCCACCATCTGCGAATCCAACACCATCGGCGGCCTGTACACCACGGGCTTCTCCGTGCTGCCCAGCACGCTGGCCTACGGCTACGAGAATCTGAACGATCCCTACGCCTACGATCCCGACGCCGCGGCGGCCATGCTGGACGAGGCGGGCATCGTGGACAGCGACGGCGACGGCGTGCGCGAGCTGGACGGCCAGCCCATCTTCCTTCGCTATTCCTCCTATGAGAACCGCCTGCTGAACGACTTCTCCGACGCCAACACCATGCACATGGCGGAGCTGGGCATCGGCGTCAACCCCGCCTACGGCTCATCCGACGACTGCTGGAACGACCTGGTCACCTTCAACTACGACCTCGACAACAACAACTGGACCACCGTGGGCAACGGCGACCCCACCGAGTACATGGCCAACTGGTACGGCAAGAGCGGCTCCAACTACTGCGGCTACCAGAACGACGCCTACGACGCCGCCTATGAGAAGTTCCTGGAGACCCCCGACGCCGAGGGGCGCGCCGCGCTTCTGCAGGAGATGCAGCAGATACTGATCGACGACGCGGCCGTGATCATCGACGGCTACTACAACAGCTCCATGGCCTACTCCAAGAACGTGGGCCACGCGCACATCCATACCGCCGACTACTACTGGCTGTCGACGGAGATCGTGCCCGCGGAATAAGCGGGGATTTGAGGGATTTAGCGCGCTTGCGCGCTAAATCCCTATTCAACTTACAAGTGAGGCGATTTGCTTGGGTAAAAAGCAAATACTGTCCAGGCTGTTGCAGATGCTGATCGTGCTGATCGGCATCAGCATCATCACGTTCCTGCTGACCTATCTGTCGCCCGGCGACCCGGTGCGGAACATGTACCTCGCCCAGGGCCTGATGCCCGACGAGGAACAGGTGGCAGTGCTTCGGGAGGAGATGGGGCTGAACGACCCGTTCCTGGCGCAGTACTTCCGCTGGCTGGGAAACTGCCTGCACGGGGACTTCGGCACGTCCTTCGCGCTGCAAAAGCCGGTGGTGACGCTGCTGGCGGCGCGGCTGTGGCCGACGCTCAAGCTGGCGCTGATGAGCATGGTGCTGATGCTGATCGTGGCGGTGCCGCTGGGCGTGCTGTCGGCGGTGTATCAGGACAAGCCCATCGATTACATCGTCCGGGCCATCACCTTCTTCGGCGTGTCCATACCCAACTTCTGGGTGGGGCTTTTGCTGATACTGGTGTTCTGCGTGCAGCTTCGGCTGCTGCCAGTGGTGTCCTCCGGCGGCACGTTCAAGGACATGATACTGCCCGCGGCGACGCTGGCGGTGGCCATGTCCGCCAAGTACACCCGGCAGGTGCGCACGGCGGTGCTGGAGGAGCTGCACTCGGACTACGTCACCGGCGCGCGGGCGCGGGGCGTGCCGGAGTGGAAGATACTGTGGGGCAACGTGTTTCCCAACTCGCTTCTGCCGCTGATCACCATGCTCGGCCTGTCCGTCGGCTCGCTGCTGGGCGGCACCAGCGTGGTGGAGGTCATATTCTCCTATCCGGGCATGGGCAACCTGGCGGTGTCCGCCATCACTTCCTATGACTACTATCTCATACAGGGCTATGTGCTGTGGGTGGCGGTGATCTACATGGTCATCAACCTGCTGGTGGACATCTCCTACAACTACGTGGACCCGCGGATGCGGCTGAGGCGGTGATGAGGATGGAAAAGAAGCGCTTTATACAGAAGTACCCCGTCTTTGTCCTATTCGCCGTGCTGGCGCTGCTGATCGTGCTGATGGCGGTGTTCGCGCCGCAGATCGCGGGGGACGTAAGCCCCATCAAGGGCAGCCTCAAGGAGTCCATCAAGCCGCCCAGCGCGGAGCATCCCTTCGGCACGGACAAGATGGGCCGCGACATATTCGTGCGCGTGCTCTACGGCGCGCGGACGTCGCTGTCCTCCACGTTCATACTGGTGGGCGTGGTGTTCGTGATCGGCACGTTTTTGGGCATACTTGCCGGCTACTTCGGCGGCTGGGTGGACGCCGTGATCATGCGCCTTGCGGACATGATGATCGCTTTCCCGGGCCTGGTGCTGGCCATCGCCGTGGCGGGTATACTGGGCGCGAGCACGAAGAACGCCATCATCGCCATCGCCGTGGTGACCTGGCCCAAGTACGCCCGCCTCGCCCGGAGCCTGGTGATGAAGATACGCCACACGGACTTCGTGGCCGCGGCCATGGTCACCGGCTCGAAGACGCCCTACATGCTGTGGAAGTACATGCTGCCCAACACCATCACCACGCTGGTCATCACCGCCGCCACGGACATCGGCGGCATGATGATGGAGCTGGCGGCGCTCAGCTTCCTGGGCTTCGGCGCGCAGCCGCCGAACCCGGAGTGGGGCTCCATGCTCAACGAGGGCCGCAACTTCATGCAGTCCGCGCCGTGGCTGATGATCTATCCCGGCCTGGCGATATTCGTGACCGTCGTCGTGTTCAACATGCTGGGCGACGGCCTGCGGGATATCCTCGATCCCCGCACCAACGAGGGGAGGTGACGGCGCGTGGCACTCTTAGAGATCAAGAACATCGACGTCTCCTACGGCAAGCGGGCGACGGTGCAGGGCTGCTCCATAGAGCTCGACCACGCTCAGATCTGCTCCGTGGTGGGGGAGAGCGGCAGCGGCAAGACCACCGTCATACGCGCCGTGCTGGGGCTTCTGCCCGGGGGCGGGAAGGTCACCTCGGGCGACATCGTCTACGACGGCAAGAGCCTGCTTAAACTCAACAAGCGCCAATGGCGGGCCCTGCGCGGCCACGACATCTCCATGATCTTCCAGGATTCCGGCGCCATGATGAACCAGACGCGGCTGATCGGCAAATCCTTCGTGGAGTACATACGCACCCACGAGGCCATCCCGAAGCGGGACGCCTGGAAGAAGGGCGCGGAGATGCTTTCGCGCATGCGGCTTCCGGACCCGGACCGCATCATGCGCTCCTACCCGTTCCAGCTCTCCGGCGGCATGCGCCAGCGCGTGGGCATCGCCATGGGCATGACCTACCGGCCCAAGCTGCTGCTGGCCGACGAGCCCACCAGCGCGCTGGACGTCACCACGCAGGCGCAGATCGTGCGGCAGATGATGGAGCTCAGGGACGAGTACGGCACGTCCATCATCGTGGTCACCCACGACATCGGCGTCGCGGCCTACATGGCGGACAAGGTGGTCGTCATGAAGGACGGGCGCATCGAGGACCAGGGTCCCCGGGAATACATACTGGACGCATCGACCAACGCCTACACGCGAAGGCTGATCGGCGCGGTGCCGTCGCTGGGAGGGAAGCGCTATGTCTGAACTACTGCTTGAGGCGCGGCACGTCACCCGGCGCTTTCCCACCAATGATGGCAGGGAGCTGGTGGCGTGCAACGACGTCAATCTGAAGCTGTACCGGGGAAAGACCCTCGGTCTCGTGGGCGAATCCGGCTGCGGCAAGAGCACGTTCATGCGCTTTCTGGTGTGGCTGGACCGGCCCACCGAGGGCGAGATCATCTACAAAGGCAGGGACATCACCAAGCTGCAGGGGCGCGAGCTTCACGAGATGCGCCAGCACATCCAGATGGTGTTCCAGGACCCCGCCACGTCCTTCAACCCCAAGATGAAGATCAGGGACATCGTGTGCGAGCCGCTTCTGAACTACGGCAGGATCAAACGCTCCGAGAAGAACGCCAGGGCCCGCGAGCTGCTTCAAATGGTCGAGCTGCCCGGCGATTTTGCCGACCGCTATCCCCACAACATGTCCGGCGGCCAGCGTCAGCGCGTGGCCATCGCCCGGGCGCTGGCGCTGGAGCCGGAGATCATCGTGATGGACGAGGCCACCAGCGCGCTGGACGTGTCGGTGCAGGAGACGGTGATCGAGCTCATCACCAAGCTGCAGCGGGAGAAGAACATCACCATAGGCTTCATCTGCCACAACCTGGGCTTCATACAGTCCTTCTCCCACCAGATCGCGGTGATGTATTTGGGCAACATCGTGGAGGTCATGCCGGGGGACAAATTGAGCGAGGTGTGCTGCCATCCGTACTCAAGGGCGCTTCTGAACGCCGTGTTCGACACGAGGATGGACTTTTCAAAGAAGATCGAGCCCATCAAGGGCGAGCCGCCGAGCCCGCTGGACGTGCCCGCCGGCTGCCCGTTCCGGGACCGGTGCGACCGGTGCATGCCGGTCTGCCGGGAGGTGTGGCCGACGCTCAAGGAGATCGAACCTGGCCACGAGGTCGCCTGCCACCTGTTCGGAAAGGGGGAAGACGCATGAAGCGGCTGATCGCAATGCTTCTGATGCTGGCCGTCGCGCTGTGCCTTCCGGCGCTGGCCGAGGAGGGCGTGCACAAGATCGGCGTCATCGTGTACAACACCGCCGACGACGAGGTGCTGGGCTTCAAGGATTACCTCAAGGGCTACATCGAGCAGAACTTCGAGATGGTGAAGTTCGTCTACTCGGGCTCCATCACCTCCCGTGAGGAGGAGCTCAGCTTCATACAAAACGCCTGCGACCAGGGCGTGGAGGGCTTCATGTCCTTCCTGTCCCAGGACCTGAGGGCCGAGGTGGCGCTGTGCGAGAAGAACCGCGCCTACTATCTGCTGGCCTCCGGCACGGTGTCCGCCGAGGACTTCGAGGCGGTGGAAATGAACCCCTGGTTCCTGGGCATGTTCGGGCCCGGCCAGCCCTTCGAGTTCCAGGCCGGCGCGGACATGGCGCGCTTCTTCATACGGGAGAAGGTCGGGAGCCGCTACTTTGTATTGAGCGGCGGCGCGCCGCTGGGCAACGAGATGCACTACCAGCGCGCGCTGGGCATACTGGACACCCTCTCCAGCGCCTACGGGGCGACGTTTTCAATGCCGCGGGAGGCGCTGGCCCGTTCGGATGCGCCCGTGACGGTGGAGACGGACCGCGTGCGCGTGACCCTGTGCCCCGGCTACATAAGCCGCGAAAATTTCTTTGAGACCGCCAAAGCGGCCTTTGAGGCGGGGGAATACGACGCCGTGCTGTCCGTGCTGCCGCCCGCGGAGATGGTGAACGTCATCGGCAAAACGCCGCTGGGCGTGGTGGACAGCTACAACACCCGCAATCTGCAGCTGGTCACCGACGGCACGCTTAAGTTCGTGGTGGGCAAGTACAGCTCCATCATCGGCCCGGCGTTCGCGCTGATGCTCAACGCCGTCACCGGCTACGCGGAGGAATTCCGGGACAACGGCAGGGCGATACAGGTCACCCAGGGCTTTTGGATGTCCGACAGCGCCGAGGACTACAGCGAAAAGTACACGCTGTCCACCAGCGCCGCCATGAACGCCTACAACTTCGACGACCTCTCCCGCGTATTGAAGATCTACAACCCGGACGCCAACCTGAACGCGCTGTGCGCGCTGGCCGAGGCCTGCTCCTACCGGGCCGTGCAGGCGCGGCGGGGTTAGCGCGCCGAACCCAAAGGAAGGGGTGTGACGGTGTGAACAAAAAGCAGAAAAACCTGTTGACGCGCATCATCGTAGCCGCCGTGTTTTTCGTGCCGCTTTATCTGATTTCGGAGGACTACGTGCACGTCGACCTGCCGAAATGGGCGATCATACTGCTGTTTTTGATACCTTACCTGACGGTGGGCTGGGACATACTGCGCAAGGCATTCCTGGGCATCAAGAACGGCAAGGTGTTCGACGAGTGCTTCCTGATGACCGTGGCGACGGTGGGCGCGATCGCGCTGGGGGAGTACGGCGAGGGCGTGGCGGTCATGCTGCTCTACCAGGTGGGCGAGCTGTTCCAGAGCTACGCCGTGGGCAAGAGCCGCCGGAACATTTCCGAATTGATGGACATTCGCCCGGACTATGCCAACATCGAGAATGAGGACGGTTCGCTTACGCGGGTCGATCCGGACGAGGTGGAGGCGGGGTCGATCATCGTGGTGCAGCCCGGTGAGAAGGTGCCTATCGACGGCATCGTGGTGGAGGGTTCCTCCGCGCTGAACACCGCTGCCTTGACCGGCGAATCGAAGCCGCGGGAGGTCGCGGTGGACGACGACGTGCTGTCGGGGTCCATCAACATGTCCGGCGTGTTGAAGATCCGCACCACGGCGGAATTCGACGAATCCACGGCGTCGAAGATCCTCGACCTCGTGGAGAACGCCGCCTCGCGTAAGTCGAAATCGGAGAATTTCATATCGAAGTTCGCCCGCGTCTACACGCCGTTCGTGTGCTACGCGGCGCTGGCGCTGGCGCTCGTGCCGCCGCTGTTCATCATGATCACGAAGATCGGCATGTCAAGCTACGCCTCCGTTGGCGCGCTGTGGCGGGACTGGGTCCTACGCGCGTGCACGTTTCTTGTGATCTCCTGCCCCTGCGCGGTGGTGATTTCGATACCGCTGAGCTTCTTCGCGGGCATCGGCGGGGCGTCCAACCAGGGCATACTGGTGAAGGGCTCCAACTACCTCGAGACCCTCTCGGAGGTCACCACGGTGGCCTTTGACAAGACCGGCACCATCACCAAGGGCAACTTCGAGGTCACCGCGGTGCACCACAGCCCGATCGACGAGGCCAAGCTCCTGGAGTACGCCGCGCTGGCGGAGTGCCACTCCAGCCACCCCATCAGCCTGAGCCTCAAGCGCGCCTACGGCAAGCACATCGACCCCAAGCGGGTGAGCGATTTGCAGGAGATCAGCGGCCACGGCGTCATCGCCAAGGTTGACGGCACCGAGGTCGCCGTGGGCAACGAGAAGCTGATGAACAAACTGGGCGTGCCGTTCCACCACTGCCATCACGTGGGGACCATCATCCACGTGGCGGTGAACGGGGAATACGAGGGGCACATCGTCATCGCCGACGAGTTGAAGGAGCACGCGAAAGAGGCCGTCGCCCAGCTCAAGAAGGCGGGCATTGAAAAGACGGTCATGTTGACCGGCGACGCGAAGTCCGTAGCGGAGGCGGTGGCAAAGGAGGTCGGTCTGACCGACTACCGGGCCGAACTGCTGCCGCAGGACAAGGTGGCCTGCGTGGAGGAGCTTTTGAAGGAATGCACGGGCAACAAGCGGCTGGCGTTCGTGGGCGACGGCATCAACGACGCGCCGGT
>JAFRFY010000115.1 GCA_017434085.1 Clostridia bacterium | reverse complement strand
CTGATCGTGTGCCAGCCGGAGTTCGGCCGGGGCGCGGAGGACACCGCCGTGGAGAGCGTGACGGGCCTGCCGGTGTCCGGCGCGGTGGTGGTGGGCGCGGCCATGGAGGAAGGTGACGCCGAGGTGATCCGCCGCCGCCTGTGCCGCATCGCCCAGAGGATGCCCATCGTCACCATAGGTCCCCGGGTGGAGGGCGTGAACTGCGTCAACATCACCTCGGACCTGTCGCTGAGCGTGCGCAAGTCGCTGGCGCACCTGGTCACGCTGGGGCACCGGCGCATCTCCTTCATCGGGGGCTCGGGGGGCATGCGCTCCTCCAGCACCCGGCGCAGGGCCTATTATGAGGAAATGGAGCGCCTCGGCCTCTGCCCGGACCGTCAGCTGCGCACCGACGCGGGGTTCGCGCCCCAGGCGGGGGAGTTCTGCGTGAACCGGCTGTTCAGCGGCGTCGCGCCGGTGGATCGGCCCACCGCCATCATCGCCATCAACGACCTGGTGGCGCTGGGGGCGCTTCGACAGCTGCAGCGCATGGGCCTGCGGGTGCCGGAGGACGTGGCGCTGATCGGCTGCGACAACCAGTTCTTCACGCCGTACCTGAACCCCTCCCTGACCACCGTGGATCTGCATCCCTTCGACCACGGCGTGACCGCCGTGGAGGAGCTGATCGGCAGCATGGACGGCGGCGGCGGGTCCTATTCCCAGATCCGCGAGTGCAGCCTGATCGTCCGCGAGAGCTGCGGGGCGATGCTGGGGGCGAGGAGGTTTTGAGAATTGGGAATGGGGAATGGGAAATGGGATTAAATGACCCCGTGAGCATATTCACGGGGTCATTTTCACGGATTCAACGGGTAGAACGTCACATTGAACGACAGCGCCCCGTCGGCGAAGAAGGCGATGCCGTCGGCGGCGAGATCGGTGTAGAGCGTGGCGGACATGACCTTTTCGCCGTCGTTGACGAACACCTCCACGCTGTAGCGGTCCAGTATCAGCCTGAGCTTCAGCCGCCCGCGGTCGTGGCGCACCTTGGCGCGGCGCTGGTGGATGATGGCGCGGCGGGAGCCGGAGAACTTCCGGTCCACCTTGAGCACCGATTCCACCGGGCGGAAGCTGACGCCGGTGTGGAACTGGTCGTTCTTGGCAAAGCGCACGGCGAAGCGGTTGAAGGGGGTCTCGCCGGGTTCCAGCTCGATCTCCATGTCCGCCATGCGGCCGCCGATGCCGGGCAGGGTCAGCTCCCCGTCGGCGATTTTGACGTGCTCATAGGTCACCGGCGCGCCGCGCAGGGCTTCCAGCTCCTTGACGGGCCGCTGGTAAAGCCTGCCGTTTTGTATGGACAGCTCCCGGGGCACGCTCATCTGGCCGTACCAGGCGGTGGAGGGGGTATGCAGGTTGCAGGTGTCCCAGTTCTGCATCCAGCCGATCATCACCCGCCGCCCGTCGGGGGTCAGCAGGGTCTGGGGGGCGTAGAAATCGATGCCGTAATCGATGGCGTGGTCGGATTCCTCGACGAACGCGCCGGTCTCCGGGTCCATGTGCCCCAGCAGGCAGAAGGTGCCGTTGCCGTTGTGGTATTCAAAGCCCTTGGGCAGCATGTCCTGGGCGCTGCCCAGCAGCACGGCCCGGCCGTCCAGCTCGAAGAAGTCCGGGCACTCCCACATGCGGCCCAGGCGGCCGCCGTTCTCGGCCAGCACCCCGGCGAAGGTCCAGTGGATCAGGTCGCCGCTCCTGAACAGCAGCATGCGCCCGCCCACGCCCGCGTGGTCGTTGGCTACCACCGCGCGGTAGCCGTCCGGCGCCTCAAGGAGCCTGGGGTCCCTGAAATCGAACCGGCTGCCGCCCTCGGGCAGGTGCGCGGCGGAGATCACGGGGTTCCCCTCGTACTTGCGGTAGTTCACGCCGTCGCCGAAGGCCACGCACTGGGCCTGCACGTGCCGAAGGCCCTCGGGGGTCAGCTCCTCCGAGACGCCGGTGTACATCAGCGCCTGGCGGCCGTCGGGAAGCGTGACGGCGCTGCCGGAGTAGCAGCCCTCCCGGTCGAAGGGCATGTCCGGGGCCATGGCCGCGGGCAGGTAGCGCCAGCGCAGCAGGTCGTCCGACACCGCGTGGCCCCAGTGCATGGGACCCCAGTGGGAATCGTAGGGGTGGTACTGGTAAAACAGGTGGTACTGCCCGCCGTACCAGCTGAAGCCGTTGGGATCGTTCATCCACCCCACCCTGGCGGAGAGGTGGTAGCCCGGGCGCTCCTTTGGCGCGATGGCGTGCTCGTGTTCCTCTTCGTAGCGCCGAGCGTCCCGCAATGCTTGGCTCATTGTCGATCAATCATCCTTTGTCGGTGTGTTTTTTATAATGGGAAATGGGGACTGGGAAATTGGGGTGACGACCTCTCAGTCACAGCCTGCGGCTGTGCCAGCTCCCCTGAAAGGGGAGCCAAGGCTGCCGCGCGTAGGTCGTGACCCTCTTGCCTCCCCTCTCAGGGGAGGTGCCGAACGCAGTGAGGCGGAGAGGTCGTAACCCCCGTAACCCCTACTCCCTACTGCCTACTGCCTATTCCCTAACCTTCCTCACGCTTCGTCCCGCATGCTGTCCTCGAGCGCGTCGACGATGGTCTCGACCACCTTGGTGGCCTTTTTCTGGCAGATCTCGGGGGCGTAGGGGAAGGTGTAGGACACGTCGGACGCCTCCAGGAGCGGCAGGTCGTTGATGGAATCGCCGATGCCGTAGAGCTTGAAATCGCCGTACACGTCCTTCATGTGCTCCCGAAGCGCCATGACGCCCTTGCCCTTGGAGCAGCCCTTGGGGGCGATGTCGATCTCGATGACGTTCTGGAAGGCCTCGATCCTGTCGCCGTAGCGTTCGTTGATGGAGGCGGACAGCCGCGCCGCGTCCTCGAGGCTCTCGGTGTGCACGCTGACCTGGTGGATGAGGCCCTTGGGGGCGTCGTCCACGCCGGTGATGACGTAGTACTTCCCGGGGTAGTCCATGGGGGCGAACACGCAGATATCGCCCTCCACGTCCAGCGTGAGCCGGTAGCCCAGGGGGTTCAGCTCCCTGACCAGGGCGTCGGCGACGTCGCGGTCCACGCCGCGCTTGAGGATGGGCTTCATGTCGCCGTCCACGATGTTCGCGCCGCTGGAGGTGATGTAGAAGTCCGGCTTCACAAAGCCCGTGATGAAGGGGGTCAGCCCGCCCACCTGCCGCCCGGTGCACAGCCCGAACAGGTGGCCCGCGGCCTGGTACTCCCGGATCTTTTCGACGTTCTCCGGCGGCAGCTTGACCTCCGCCTTGTAGAAGTACAGCGTGCCGTCAAAGTCGCTGGCAAATACCTTTTTCTGCATGGTACCCTCCTAAATATCTCATCAAACCACAAACTCGTCCGTCACGGAAGCCTTCATCGGGAAGATGCGCACGCCGACGCCCTGCGATGCGGTGTAGTGGAACTCCCGCGGGGTGGGGTAGGCGTGGGTGGTGAAGGTGGCCTCGCCGTCGTTTGCGAAGATTTCGACGGAGCACCGGTCGATGAACACGTCCAGCTTCTCCAGGGGGCGCTCCATGGGCATCTCCAGCCGCTCGCCCACCGGGATGTTGAAGCGCTTGTCCATGCCGGACCGGTCCAGCGTGCAGACCCTGCGGGCGCTGTCGTAGTGCAGCCGCAATCCGCCCGCGCCGTCCTCGCGGGTGAGCAGGTTGAGGTCGAAGTCTCCGTCGGGGCAGGCGACCTCCACCTCGCACACAGAGGGCAGATTTCCGTCGGCGGGGACCTCGGCCTCCCGGAGGGACCTGATATCGCTAAGCGGCGTCTGGATCAGCCTGCCGTCCCGTATGCGCAGCTCCCTGGGCAGGGAGAGGCTGCCCTCCCAGTCCTCCTCCTCGGTGGGGTAGTGGTTGTCCGGAAGCCCGATCCAGGCGATCAGTATGGCCCGGTCCGGGTCGCCGATACTGGCCGCGCCCTGGGCGGCGTAGAAGTCAAAGCCGTAGTCCAGGTGGTGATACGGGCCGTCCGGGGTGAAGGTCAGGGTGTCGTAGTCCATCTTGCCGATGAAGTACACGTTGTGGTTGGTGCTCTCGCCGCGCCCGGGCAGCTTGGTGTACTGGGGGGAGAAAATCAGCACGTCGCGGCCCGAGATGTTGACGATGTAGGGGCACTCCCACATGCCGCCGAAGGCCTCGTAGCCCGGCACCTTCAATTCGCCCGCGTACTCCCAGCCGGAGAGCAGCTCCTTCGAGCGGTAGACCATCACGCAGCCCCGCTTGTCCAGCGTCTGCGCGCCGATGAAGATGTAGTAGGTCTGGTTGGCCGCGTTCCAGACCACCTTGGGGTCGCGCTGGTGCTCGCTGTGGTCGTCCCGGGGGCCGAACAGCGGCTTTTCCAGCTTGTGGGGGCGGCCGTCGTCGCCCAGCAGCGCGGCGCAGGTGTAGGGGGTGCGGGTCCAGTCCTCATCCCGGTGGTTGCCGGTGTAGAAGAACACCAGGTCGTCCCCCCTGGAGATGGCGCTGCCGGAGTGGGTGCCGCGGTTGTCGTAGAAGCAGTCGGGCTTTAAGCCGATGCCGGCGTTCTGCCAGTGCACCAGGTCGGGGCTTGTGACGTGATACCAGTACTTGAGCCCGTGCACCGCCCCCCAGGGGCACCACTGATAGCACAGATGCCACACGCCCTTGTGCAGCGCGAAGCCGTTGGGGTCGCTGGAGAGCCCGGTGATGGGCTGCACGTGGTAGCGCTGGCGGTAGACGGACTTCTGAATGCGATCGTACAGCTCCCGGATCTCCTCCGGGCCTTGAAGCACCCGGTAGCGCTCCTCTCTGGTCCATTCCTTCACGGTATCCTCCTCCTCTTCCTTGCGGTGATGGTGGTTAACATTTCGCGCGTATTGTTTCCTGTTGCTTTCATCATACCATGAAACGACGGAAAAATCCACTTTTTTTTCATGCAGCCTGCCCTCCTGTATGTTAAAATAAGCGTTTTCCTTTAATTTGCTATTTACATAATATCGTATTTGTAGTAAAATGATAGAAACTGTGAGGCTCCATGAACGACGATCGATCACAGTTTCATTTATTTATGGAGGGGGAGAAAACCATGGCATTGGACTACCGCAAATGCGCTGAGGAGATCGCCGCCAATATAGGCGGAGGCTCCAATGTCATCAGTGCCGCGCATTGCGCCACCCGACTGAGGCTCGTTATCGCCGATAACGGCAAGGTCAACAAGGCTGCCCTGGAGAACGTGGACGGCGTCAAGGGTATGTTCGAATCCAACGGTCAGCTCCAGCTGATCATCGGTACCGGCACCGTCAACAAGGTTTACGAGGAGTTTCTGTCCGTCACCGGCGCGTCCGCCGCGTCGAAGGCCGACGTGAAGGCCGCCGCCGCCAGCCGCATGCCGCTGTGGAAAAAGATACTGAAGACCCCGGGCGACGTGTTCGTACCCATCCTGCCCGCCATCGTGGCCTCCGGCCTGATGATGGGCCTGGTGGAGGCGCTGGCCAAGGCGATACCGTCCTTCGCGGAGAGCGGCTGGTTCGGCTTCCTGGACCTGGTCGCCAACACCGCCTTCGCCCTGCTGCCCATACTGGTAGCCGTCTCCTCGGCCCGCGTGTTCGGCGGCAACATCTTCCTGGGCGGCGTCATCGGCATGATGATGGTCCACCCGGGCCTGATGAACGCCTGGACCGTGTCCCCGACCAACCAGCCCGCGGTGTGGGACCTGGGCATTTTCAAGATCTCCCAGGTCGGCTACCAGGGCCACGTCATACCGGTCATACTGGCGGTCCTTTTGATGTCCACGGTGGAAAAGTGGCTGCACAAGAAGGTGCCGGAGATGATCGACCTGTTCGTCACCCCCCTGTGCACCGTGCTGATCACCGCCTTCGCCACCTTCGTGGTCATCGGCCCCATCTTCTCCATCCTCGAGAACTGGGTGCTCAAGGGCGCTGAGTGGCTGGTGACCTCCACCGGCGGCATCGGCGCGCTGATCATGGGCGCGCTGTATCCCTGGACCGTGGTCATGGGCCTGCACCACATGTACAACGTCATTGAGGCAGGCATGCTGTCAGGCGCGCTCGGCCTGAACATCTGGATGCCCATCGCCTCCGCCGCGAACTTCGCCCAGTTCGGCGCCTGCTTGGCCGTCGCCATCAAGTGCCGCAACGCGAAGCTCAAGTCCGTGGCGCTGCCGTCCTCGCTGTCGGCGTCCCTGGGCATCACCGAGCCTGCCATCTTCGGCGTGAACTTCCGCTTCATGAAGCCCTTCATCGCGGGCGTCATCGGCGGCGCGGTCGGCGCGCTGTTCGGCTCCTTGACGGGCCTGGGCGCGACCACCTACGGCGTCACCGGCATCCCCGGCCTGCTGGCCATCAACAATGTCCCGGTCTACTGCATTGAGCTGGTCATCGCCGCGGGCGTGGCGTTCCTGATCACCACCGTGATCTGGAAGGAAGAACAGCCCGCCACCGCTCCCGCCGCCGCCGCTCCCGCCGCCGCGGCCCCGGCCATCGAGGCGCCCACCGTGTCGGTCATCCGCTGCAAAAACGGCGTGGTGCTGCAGCCGGTCAAGGGCAACGTCATCCCCTACGACAAGATCCCCGATGACACCTTCGCCAGCGGCGTGCTGGGCGTGGGCGTCGGCGTGGAGCCCACCGACGAGCTCGTGGTCGCGCCGTTTGACGGCGAAATCAGCTCCGTCGCGGAGAGCAAGCACGCCGTGGGCGTGTCCGCCAACGATATGGAGCTTCTGATCCACGTGGGCGTGGATACCGTGAACATGAACGGCGACGGCTTCACCTGCCTGGTCAAGGAGGGCGACAAGGTGAAGGCCGGCCAGCCGCTGATCCGGTTCAGCCGTGACAAGATCAAGGCCGCCGGTTATTCCGACACCGTGGCCGTGCTGCTGACCAACTCCGACGACCTGGAGGGCGTGGAGCTCGGCGCGAAATAATCACAGGAATGGGGGAGCGCTGCCTCCCCCCGCAATATCAAAATAACAGGGAGGAAAATCATATGAAGTCTTTTGAATACGTCATCACCGATCCCGTGGGCATCCACGCCCGTCCCGCCGGCATACTGGTCAAGGAGATCAAGAAGTACGCCTCCACCGTCACCGTCGCCAAGGGTGAGAAGTCCGTCAACGCGCTCAAGCTGATGGCGCTGATGGGCATGGGCATCAAGCAGGGCGACACCGTGAAGGTCACCGTGGACGGCGCGGACGAGGATACCGCCTTCGCCGCGATCCAGGATTTTTTCAAGAACAATTTCTAAGCGGGCAGTATCCGCGAAGCACAGCGTAGGGGCGGCGATGGGCCGCCCGCCCAGACCGCGTATCGCTTGGGCGGGCGCCCATTGGGCGCCCCTACGGCGTTGGTTTCAACGTGACGGGCGATGAGGGCATCGCCCCTACGGTATTCACATCAACGCGACGGGCGATGAGGGCATCGCCCCTACGGTATTCACATCAATATGACGGGCGATGAGGGCATCGCCCCTACGGTACCTGCGCCATTGTAGGGGCGATGCCCTCATCGCCCTGCATGAAGCGCGGGGACGTATTGAACAGTCAGGCATGGACATCGAAAGGAGAGAGACCTACCATGATTTCCATTCAGGGCAAGGGCGTATCCACCGGCGTGGCCATGGGCCCGCTTTACTACTATCAGCGCGCAAAGAGCACCATCCGCCGCTATGAGGTGGCGGACATCGAGGCGGAGTGGAACCGCTTCAAGGCCGCCCAGGCCAAGGCCATCGACCAGCTGGGCGCGCTGGCGGACAAGGCCCGCGAGGAGGCCGGCGACGACGCGGCCATGCTGTTTGAGACCCACCAGATGATGGCGGAGGACATGGACTACGAGGAGGCCATCGAGGGTCTGATCAAGGAGAGCCTGCTCAACGCCGAGGCCGCCGTGACCGATATCGCCGCCCAGTTCGCGGACATGTTCGCCCAGATGGACGACACCTACATGCAGGCCCGCGCGGCGGACGTGAAGGACGTCTCCGGCCGCATCATCGGCATACTGACCGGCGTGGTGCAGGGCGGCATCGACAGCCCCGTGCCCGTGATCCTGGCGGCGGACGACCTGGCCCCGTCGGAGACCGTGCAGCTGGACAAGTCCAAGATACTGGGCTTCGTCACCGAGGGCGGCAGCGGCTCCAGCCACACCGCCATACTGGCCCGCACCATGGGCATCCCGGCCATCATCGGCGTGGGCGACCAGCTCAAGCCCGAGTACGAGGGCCGCGAGGTGATCGTAGACGGCTCCACCGGCGCGGTGGTCGTGGACGCCGACGAGGCGACCCGGTCCATGCTGATGGCCAAGCGCGAGGAGCAGCTCAAGCGGCAGAAGCTGCTGGAGGAATTGAAGGGCAAGGAGAACGTCACCAGGGACGGCCAGAAGATCAAGGTGTTCTGCAACATCGGCAATCCCGAGGACGTGCCCGTGGTGCTGTCCAACGACGGCGGCGGCATCGGCCTGTTCCGCTCCGAATTCCTGTATCTAAACTGCTCCGACTATCCCACCGAGGACTACCAGTTTGAGGCCTACAAGAAGGTGCTCAGCGACATGGGCGACAAGGAGGTCGTCATCCGCACGCTGGACATCGGCGCGGACAAGCAGATCGACTACTTCGAGCTGCCCAAGGAGGAGAACCCCGCCATGGGCAACCGCGCGCTGCGCATCTGCCTGAACCGGCCCGAGATCTTCAAGACCCAGTTGAGGGCGCTCTATCGCGCCTCCGCCTACGGCCACCTGGGCATCATGTTCCCGATGGTCACCAGCGTCTGGGAGGTCAAGGAGGCCCGCAAGATGTGCGAGCTGGTCAAGAAGGAGCTCACCGAGGAGGGCAAGCCCTTCGCCGACGACGTGCAGATCGGCATCATGATCGAGACCCCCGCCGCCGCCGTGATGAGCGACCGGCTGGCCAAGCTGGTGGACTTCTTCTCCTGCGGCACCAACGACCTGACCCAGTACACGCTGGCCTGCGACCGCCAGAACAACGACCTGGGCCGCTTCTTCAACCCCCACCATCCCGCCGTGCTCAGGCTTCTGAAGATGGTGTGCGACAACGCCCACAAGAACGGCGTCTGGGTGGGCATCTGCGGCGAGCTGGGCGCGGACCTCGACCTGACGGAGACCTTCCTCTCCATCGGCATCGACGAGCTGTCCGTCTCCCCGAGGGCCGTGCTGCCGCTGAGGCAGAAGATCCGCGAGGTCACCGTCTCCGAGGTGAAGGAGAAGGTGCTGGCCGACCTGTTCTCCGACGAGAATACGATCTGAGGCGAATGAACGGAACCCCCACCCCGGCGGGACATGCGTGTCCCTCCGGGGTGGTATTTTTATAGATGCCTTGAACCCTTAATATGGGTGTGCTATACTGATGGCAACGACTCCACCGAAAGGGTACGACCGATGAAAGAATCCAGGACACTCAACCGCGCCGTGGCGGCGATACTGACCGCAGCCTTCCTGGGCTTCGTGCTTACGGCCTTCGTCGTGACGCTGGCGGGGCACCACCGGGACCTGCGCAAATCCATACAGCTGACGGACGAGAAGCTGGCCCTGCTGACGGACAGCGCCAATCCGCTGGAGCGGCTGTCGGGGCGCATCAACGGCTTCACGGCCGAGATCGCGGACGATATGTGGCTCAAGAGGGAGCTGGGCTACGTCAACTCGGCCTTTCAGTACGCGCTGGGCAAGCGGATGATCAACACCGGCAGCCAGAATATGGTTAAGCTGAACACCGGCCACCTGTACGATCTGAACCCGTACAAGGACCTGTCGAAGAACGTGGCCGACATCATCGAGCAGCGCGAAACGGTGATGGCGGGCTACCCCTTCCTGTTCGTCTACGAGCACCCGACGCTGTATTCCGACGCCATGATGCCCGAGGGCTACGACGCCCTGGACGCCTCGGCGCGCATGGCGGACGAGGCCGTGGCGGGCCTGCGCGCGGGCGGCGTGGAGGTGCTGGACAGCCGGGACGTGCTGCCGGACTGCGGCATACCGCTCGACGAGCTGTTGATGGTCACCGATCAGCACTGGTCCACGCGGGCGGCCATCACCATGGGCCAGGCCGTGGCGGGCAAGCTCAACGCCATGACCGGCGCAAAGCTGGACCCGTCCCTTCTGGACATGGACCGCCTGGACACCGAGGTGCACGGGAAGCTGTTCATCGGCAAGTACGGCCAGCGGCTGGGACCTAAGCTGGTGACCCCGGACGACATCACCGAATACTGGCCGAAGGCGTCCGACGCGCAGATCCACCGCGTCACGCGGCACGTCACCCGCGTGGTGGACGTCAGCGGGGGCTTCCGCGACGCCGTCACGCGCTTCGAGGTGCTGGAGACGCCCGAGGGCCAGAGCTGGAACGAGACCGCCTACATGCTCTACGGCCTCACGGAATCCTACAGCATATTCACCAACGACTCCGCCCCGGATTACACCATACTGCTGCTCAAGGATTCCTACGGCGCGCCCATCGGCACGTTTTTGTCCCTGCTGGCCCGCAATGTGGTGTGCGTCGATCTCAGGCAGGACGTGGACCCGCTGGCGGTCTGGCTGGATAAATACAAGCCCGACGCCGTGGTGATGGCGTACAGCCTGCAGATGCTGAGGGACGATCAATACGCATTTGAATAAAAAACAATCAGGGACGGCACGGAGCCGTCCCTGATTTGTCGATGGGATCAATGGTGGGGGGACAGGGAGACGCTCATGGTCTCCAGCACGGTGTAGCGGTCCATCTGGAGGTGCTTCTTCATGTTCAGCGCCTCCTCAATGGGGGTCTCCACGATGTCGCCGCCGCGGGTGCCGATGATCAGGTTGCCGCGCCCCTCGGCGAGGGCCTTCACGCTGAAGTAGCCCATGCGCGTGGCGGTCTCGCGGTCGCGGGCGTTGGGGGAGCCGCCGCGCTGTATGTGGCCCAGAACGGTCACGCGGGGCTCGATGCCGATGGCCTCGTGGATCATCTTGCCGATCTCCACCGCGCTGCCCGCGCCCTCGGCCACGACCACCATGAAGTGGGTGCTGCCGGCCAGGCGGGCGTTGCGGATGCGCTCCACCACGTCGTGCTCGAAGTCCAGCTCGCGCTCGGGCACCAGCACCGCCGTCGCGCCGATGGCGATGCCCACGTACAGCGCCAGGAAGCCG
>JAFRFY010000114.1 GCA_017434085.1 Clostridia bacterium | reverse complement strand
GATGCGTCCGGCTCAACCGGTGTGACCGGCGCGACCGGCGGGGTCGGGGCGACCGGCGCGGCCGGTGCCGTCAGTGCAGGTTCCTCGGCGGGGGCTTTCTCAACCGGTGCGACCGGCGGGGTCGGGGCGGCAAGCGCGGGTTCCTCGGGGAAGCTGCCGTCGTTCATCCCGGCGGCCTCGCGGATCATCTGGATCTCCCGGGCCTTCATCTTCTTGCCGTTGAGCAGGTCGTAGAGCACGGGCACCACGAACAGCGTCATCAGCGTGGCGTAGGTCAGGCCGCCGATGGACACCACCGCCATGGGCTGCATCATCTCCGCGCCGGTGCCCTTGCCCAGCGCCATGGTGGACATGCCCAGTATGGTGGTCAGCGCGGTCATCAGTATCGGGCGGAGGCGCTGCCGCCCGGCCTCCACCAGCGCGTCGCGCTTCTCCCAGCCCGCGATGCGCAGCTGGTTGACGCAGTCTATGAACACGATGCCGTTGTTGACCACCACGCCGGAGAGCACCAGGAAGCCGATCATGGCCACGATGGACAGGTCCATGCCGGTGATGATCAGCGCCAGCAGGCCGCCGGTGAAGGCCAGCGGTATGGTGAACATGACGATGATCGGGGACTTGAAGGACTGGTACTGGGCCACCATGATCAGGAAGATCAGCAGCACGGCCACCAGTATCATCCACACCAGATCCTCCATGATGCCCATGACGGTCTCGTTTTCGCCGGACAGCACGGCCTTGTAGCCGTCGGGCAGCTTATAGGCACGCAGCTTGGCCTCGAAGGCGTCGCTGACCAGGTTGGCGGAGTAGCCCTCCGCGGTGTCGAAGCTCACGCTGACCATGCGGCGCTGGTCGGCGCGGTTGATGGTGGACAGGCTCAGCGCGTCGCGGATATCGGAGATATCGCTGATGCGCACCAGCTCGTCCTCCTCCTCCTTTTCCACCTCGATCTCCAGATCCTCGATGTCCCCGGGTTTGATGCCCCGGTTGCGGCCCTCGATGAGCTGTATCTTCATCTCCTTGCCGCTCAGGGTGACCTTGCCCACCTCGGTCTTTTCCAGCAGCTTCTGGGCGATGAACTGGTAGACCTGGGCGGTGGTCAGGCTCTTGTCGATGGCCTTCTCCTTTTCCACCACGATCCGAAGCTCCGGCACGGCGTCCTCCAGGCCGTCGTTGACGTCGATGACGCCCTCGGTGTTCCGGGCGAGGTCGGCCACGTCCTTGGCGATCCGCTGCAGTTCCTCGATGTCGTCGCCGGTGATCTCCACGGTGATGCCGCTGCCGGTCATCATGGAGATGTCCATGGTGGTGGACTGGGCCACCAGGTCCGCGTTGTACTTGTCGCCGATGGCGTCGATCTGCCGCGCCAGCTCCACGTTTTTCACCCCGGCGGTCTGATCGACGGTGATGTAGTAGGAAAACCCGCCGCCGGAGTTCAGTATGGAGCCCGAGCCGTCCATGAGGCCGATGGACTCTATCCCTTTAAGCGCCATGATGTCGGTCATGATCTGGGTGGCCTGGGCCTTCTGCGCCGCGTCGGACATGTCCTTGTCCGGGGTCAGCGTGGCGCTCATCTGCCGGGAGTTGACCTCCGGCATGAAGGAGATGCCCATCCCGGTCACCTGCATGCCCGAGAACACCAAGAGCGCCAGCGCCATCAGCAGCACCAGGGGCTTGACCCTCAGCGCGCCCCGGAGCACGGCCCCGTAGGCGGCCTGGAGCCGCTTGAACACCCGGTGCTTTTTGGGCTTCGACCTGCGCATCAGGAAGGAGCACATCATCGGCACCACCGTCATGGCCACCAGCAGGCTGGCCAGCAGCGAGTAGGCGATGGTCAGGCCCATGTCCTCAAACAGGTCCCGGGCCATGCCCTGCACGAACACGATGGGCAAAAACACGCAGATGGTGGTCAGCGTGGAGGCGAACAGCGCCCCGGATACCGACTTCACGCCCTCCACGCACGAGCGAAGCAGCGGCAGGCGCTCCTCGTCGTGCAGGCGGTAGATGTTCTCGATGGACACGATGGAGTTGTCCACCAGCATGCCGATGCCCAGCGCCAGGCCGGACAGCGACAGCACGTTTAATGTGATGCCGCTGAAATACATGGCCACGAAGGCCACCACCACGCTGATGGGGATGGAGAAGGCCACCGTCAGCGTGGGCCGCCAGTCCAGCAGGAACAGCAGCAGTATCAGTATCGCCAGGCCGCCGCCGATGAGCAGGTTGTCCAGCACGGAGCTGACCACGAGGTCGATGTACTCGCCCTGGTTCATCAAATCCATGATGTGCAGGTTGGGGTCCGCGGCCTGCAATTCCTTCACCTTTTTCATCACTGTGTCGGCCACGTCCGCCGTGGAGTAGGTGGACTGCTTCTCCAGCGACAGCAGTATGCCGTCCCGCCCGTCCTGCTTGGCGAACACGTCCGCGCGGTTGTCGGTCAGCTTCACGCTGGCCACGTCCAGCAGGCGCACCTCGTCGATGGTGTCCATGTCGAGGTTGAACAGCTTCATGCGCTTCAATTCCTCGATGGCGCCGAACTTGTCCCCCACGCGCACCAGCACCCGGTCGTCCTCCAGGTCCCGCACGTAGCCCGCGGGCATGGAGAAGTTCTGCGCGCCGATGATCTGGGCCACCATCTGCACGGTGATCACGCCGTCCAGGCCGGCCTCCTTGAAGGCGTCCTCCCGCTTTTCATTGAACTCCTTGCGGGCCTTCGCCAGCTGCTTGCTGGCCTTGGCGAGGGCGCTCTCCGCCTTGGAGAAGGCGCTCTCCAGCTTTGCGCGGGCCTTCTTGAGCTTATCCTCGGCGTCGGAGAGCTTGGTATCCTTGTCGATGCCATCGATGTAGCCGCCGGGGATGATGCCCTGCTTGAGCTTGTCGATGTTGGCGTCCAGCGCCGCGATGCCCTTGTCCAGCTCGCTGAGGCCGGATCTCGCCTCGTTGTACTGCGCCTTCAACCGCTTGGGGTCGCCGACGAGCGCCGCGGCCTGCTCCACCCCCGCGTCCTCCAGGGCGTGGATCTGCTCTCCTATCACCGCGAGCTGCCCGGCGAGCGCGCCCGCGTCGCCCTGGCCGGTCGCCAGGGCGCTGTCCATGGCCGCGATCTGCCGATCCAGCGCGGCGATGCGCTCCTCAAGGGACGCGATGCGGGTCTCCGCTTCGTCGACGCGGGCCTCGATATCCTCATTGTTGTCCGTCAGTGTGTCCAGCGCACGCTGCTTGACGTCGCGCTCCCGCTCCAGCGCCGCGATGCCCCGCGACTGCTCCGCGATTTCGCCCTCGCCGGCGGTGATGGCGCGCTCGGTCTCCGAAAGCTGCGCCCGGACCTCGCTCAGCCGCGCCTTCAACGCCGGGACGTCCTCCCCCTCCGCCAGCGCACGGGCGAAGGGCAGCCGCGCGGCCTCCGCGGGGGCCTCCGCCGGGGCCGCCTCCGCGGGCGGCGCGGGCTCCGGCTGGGGTTCCGGCTCGGGCTGGG
>JAFRFY010000113.1 GCA_017434085.1 Clostridia bacterium | reverse complement strand
GCCACGCACTGAGTAAAGGCGTTTTCACGCATGGCAGAGGCTTAAAACATCTGAACTCTCTGCCTGCCCGTAGGGGCGATGCCCTCATCGCCTGGTTCCCGTCGGTTCATGTGTGCAGATTGCCCTTAGCGCAACAGCCCCTGTCGCCGACGAAGTCGGTGACTGAGAGGTCGTCATCCCCCGAGAAAACGTTAATAGCACAATGCCCTTCTTCGCGTGAACGATGGAATGCCTGCCCGCCGCGTATTGTGCGCGGCTAACTCCACACTCCACTCTCACAGAATCGCCCCGGATTTGCAAATGCAAATCCGGGGCGATTCTGTGACGGCCTTGTGCCGACATTTTGAAACAATTTTGAAAGATGCTGAAATCCGCCAAAATTGGGCGTTTGGCGTTTGCATCCCGATTCAAATCCATGTATAATACTGGTATGTGGTCTATTCTATGACAGTATGGATATAGGATGTGTCAACAACAGATATGAAGACGCAGATTGCAGCCATTGAATTTGGAACCTCCAAAATCGTGACGATGATCGCCCAGTCCGGCGGCATGGACCGGCTGGACATCATCGGCTCCGGCACGGTTCCCTATGACGGCTATTCGGACGGAGACTGGAATACGCCGGGCCAGATGGTCCAGCGCGTGGGCGATTCCATCGCCGCGGCGGAGCTGGAGGCGAATTCCAAGATCAAGGAGGTCTACGTAGGCGTGCCCGGCGAGTACATTCACGTGCTCAGTGGCGAGACCGAGGTCGAGCTTCCCGAGGGCGTGGTGGACGAGGCCGCGATCAACGCCGTGCAGGACGCCGCGGCGGACATGCTGCACATCAGCGAGTCCGGCGGGCTGGTGATGCACCGCACGCCGAGCTGGTTCATCGTGGACGACGGCAAAAAGACCATGTCCCCCGGCGGGCGCGGCACCCGGCTCAGGGGGCTGACCACCTTCGTGGTGGCCGATCCCCAGTTCATCGAGGATGTGACCGAGATACTCGGCCGGCAGGACATCACCATACTGGGCTTCCTTTCCCCGTCGCTGGGGGAGAGCCTGCTGGTGCTGTCGCTGGAGGAGCGCGACCGCGGGGCGCTGCTGATCGACGTGGGCTATCTGAACACCGAGATCAGCGTGGTCGAGGGCGACGCCATCGTGTATCACGCCATACTGCCCCGGGGCGGCGGGCACATCACCGCCGATCTGGCCATGGGCCTGCGCGTGCCCATGCGCGCCGCGGAGCAGATCAAGCGCGGCTACGTGTTCAACCCGGACGAGTTCGACATGAACTCCTTCTCCGAGGTGTACGATGACAACGGCCGCCGCAGGACCTTCCCCAGGGAGGCGGTGGGGCGCATCGTCGAGAGCAGCTTCAAGGAGCTTACGGACATGATCGGCATGACCATCGCCAACGACGCCGAGCAGCTGCTGGGCAAGCGCAGCCAGGTGTACCTCACCGGCGGCGGCATCGCGCTGATGCGGGGCGCCCGGGAGGCGCTGGCCGCGGCCATCGGGCGGCCGGTGAAGATCTCCGCGGCGAAGTCCTCCAAGCTGAACAGCCCGGTCTACGCCTCGGCGCTGGGGCTGGCGGATCTGATCTTCGATTCCATCGAGGGCGAGGCCGAGCCGGAGGAAAATCTCGGCAGCAGGATACGCAGCATGTTCAGCCGCGGCTGACGCCGTACAGCCAATAATAACCAGAATGTCTGCATGGCAGACTTGACATAATTTACTTAGACGAGGGGGATGCCTTGTGCTTGAATTTGAAATGAACAACGTGGACAACAGCATCGACACCGAAGATACCAATTTCGCAGCCATAAAGGTCGTGGGCGTCGGCGGCGCGGGCACCAACGCGGTGAACCGCATGGTGGACGCGGGCCTGAAGGGCGTCAACTTCATCGCCGTCAATACCGATAAGCAGGCGCTGAAGCTGTCCCGGGCGGACACCGTCATACAGATCGGCGACAAGCTGACCAAGGGCCTGGGCGCGGGCGCGCTGCCCGAGGTGGGCCAGAAGGCCGCCGAGGAGAGCCGCGAGGAGATCGCCAACGTCCTCAAGGGCTCCGATCTGGTGTTCGTGACCTGCGGCATGGGCGGCGGCACCGGCACCGGCGCGACCCCCGTGATCGCCGAGGTCGCCCGCGAAATGGGCATACTGACCATCGGCGTCGTGTCGAAGCCCTTCATGTTTGAGGGCCGCCAGCGCATGAAGAACGCCGAATCCGGCATCGAGCGTCTGAAGGCCAACGTGGACACGCTGGTGGTCGTGCCCAACGACAAGCTGCTCAGCGTGGTCACCAAGGGCACCACCATGACCGAGGCCTTCCGCATCGCCGACGACACCCTGCGCCAGGGCATACAGGGCATCTCCGATCTGATCGCGGTGCCGTCCCTCATCAACCTGGACTTCGCGGATGTCCGCACCGTCATGCAGTCCCGCGGCCTGGCCCACATGGGCATCGGCATTGGCAAGGGCGAGAACCGCATGATCGACGCCGCCCAGCAGGCCATCTCCAGCCCGATGCTGGAGACCTCCATCGACGGCGCGCGGGCCGTGCTCATCAACATCACCGGCGGGCCGGACACCTCCATCATCGATATCAACGAGGCCGCCCAGAAGATCACCGCCGCCGCCGACCCGGAGGCCAACATCATCTTCGGTGCGGGCATCGACGAGAACCTGACCGACGAGGTGAAGATCACCGTCATCGCCACCGGCTTCGAAAAGACTCCCTTCGCGGGCGTGCGCCCCTCCGTGAGCCGCGACGCCGAGCCCGCGGACGAGCCCGCCCCGGCGCAGGAGGCCCGGTCCTCCCGCTTCACCGAGGAGGAGCCCGTCTCCCCGATTTTCGAGCGCCGTCCCAGCCGCAACCGCGAGAGCGCCGACGCCGGGTACGAGAGCCGTCCCAGCCGCAACGCCCCGCAGCAGCAGCAGCGCCGCGCGCCCCGGGTGTATCAGGAGGACGGCGTGTCCGAGCCGCCGCGCACCCAGACCCGCCGGGGCTTCACGCCGGACGTGCCCTCCTTCATGCGGAAGAAGTAATACCGACTTTGTTCAAAACCGACCGTATGCTGTACCGCCGCCGTTATGCGCGGCGGTATTTTATTTTGATATTTCCAGACCAAAGTCTGTAATATTCCATGGAACATATTGACAAGCCGGATTGCCCGGCGTTACAATAAACTGATCGGAGGGATGCGCATGTACGTGATCGTGGGCCTGGGCAATCCGGGCAGGAAATATATGCACACGCGGCACAACGTGGGCTTTGACATCGTGGAGGTATTGTCCCAGAAGTACGACATCCCCCTGCACAAGCTGCGCTGCAAGGCGGTAGTGGGCGAGGGTGTGATCCGGGGGCAGCGGGTGGCGCTGTGCCAGCCGCAGACCTTCATGAACCTGTCCGGTGAGAGCGTGGTGCAGCTGGTGAACTGGTACAAGCCCGAGCACGACCACCTGATCGTGTGCTTTGACGACGTGGACCTGCCCGAGGGCAAGCTGCGCTTTCGGCCCAAGGGGTCCGCGGGCACCCACAACGGCATGCGCAACATCATCTACCTGCTGGGCTGGGACGACTTTCCCCGCGTGCGGGTGGGCATCGGCCGCCCGGCGGAGGGCTGGGACATGAAGGACTGGGTGCTCTCCACCTACCAGACGCCCGAGCTTCGGCAGACCATGTTCGACGCCTACCTGGGCGCCGCCGACGTGGTGGCCGAGCTGATCGCAAACGGCGTGGAGCCCGCGCGGCAGCTGGTGGGGAAGCTGAACGGTTGAGACGGAGGGAATATGCAGGACATAGGACGGCAGCTGGACTGCCTGTTTAATCCGCTGGACGCGCTTGAATCCTTTGCGGAGCTGACGCGGGCGCTCGATGCGCCGGGCGTCTGTTCGCTGTACGGTCCGGACGACGCCCAGCGGGCGCACGTGCTCTCGGCGGTGGCGCTGAGGACGGGCAGGCCGGTACTGGTGATCGAACCCAACGACACGGTGGCCGCCCGCATGGCGGAGGACATGAACCTGCTGCTGGGCGGCGGGGCGCGGTTCTTGCCGGGGCGGGACGTGACCTTCCTGCGCACCGCGGCGAGCAGCCGGGAGCTGTCCATGCGCCGCATCGAGGCGCTGGGCGACTGCGTGACCGGCGCGGCCCGGGCGCTGGTGGCCCCCGCGGACGCCATGCTGTACCGCCTGGCGCCGCCGGAGGATTTTTCTTCCCGGGTGATTGCCTTGAGCGAGGGCATGCGGCTCGAGCCCTCGGCGCTCATCGCGCGGCTGACCGACGCGGGCTACGAGCGCGTGCAGCTGGTGGAGGCCCGGGGCCAGTGCGCGCTGCGCGGCGGCATACTGGACGTGTATCCCGTGGGCAGCCCCAATGCCCTGCGCGTGGAGTTCTTCGACGACGAGATCGACTCCATACGCGCCTTCGACGTGATGACCCAGCGCTCCATCTCCCGGCGGGCGTCGGTGCGGCTCTATCCGGCGCAGGAGTGCCTGCTGACCGATGAGGCGCGTAATAAGGCGCTTTCACGGCTGGAAGCGCTGCTCGCGCGCTCCGGCGATGGGAGCAACGACCGGCAGAGCGCCATCGAGAAGGAGTTCGACCTGATCCCCTTCGACGAGTTTTTGCAGCTGGCGCTTTCGGACGACGCGGAGGGCGAAGCCGACGGCAAAAAGCCGTCGGGCAAGGGCCCGCGCCTGCCCGGGAAGGTGCGCTCCAGCTCCACGCTCAAGCGCAACTTTGAGGGCGTGGCGGAGGCCCTGCGCACCGACAGGATGCCCGAGGGGGCGGATTCCCTGCTGCCGGTGCTGCTGGGATATCATCACACCGCGGCGGACTATCTGGACGATCCCATCATCGTGTTCGACCAGCCGGACCGCCTGCGGGAGCGCTGCGAGAACCGCTTTTTGGAGTTCAAGGAGCACTTCGTGACGGCATTGGAGCGCCAGGAGGCGCTGCCTGTACAGGCGGGGCTGCTGCTGGGCTACGACGAGCTGCTGGCCCAATACCGGGGTCGGCGCATACTGCTGACCAACCTGTTCATGCGCACCGAGCAGGACTTCAAACCCACCCGGCTTATCAAGATGGAGTGCCGCAACGCCTCCGCCTATCAAAGCAACGTCAGGGAGCTGGCCCGGGACCTGACCCGCTGGAAGGCCGAGGGCTGGCGCGTGGCGCTGCTGGCCGGCGGCACCGCCCGCGGCGAGCGCCTGGAGGGGGCGCTCAAAACGCAGGGTTCCCCCGCGCCGTTTGTGGCGGACATCCCGGAGGATCTGGCGCCCGGTGAGCCGGTGATACTGCCCATCACGCTGAACCGGGGCTTTTTGTACCCGGAGATACGCTTTGCGGTGGTGTCGGAGTCCGACATCTACGGCGTCAACCGGCAGCGCAGCCGCGCCCGGGCGTCGTCGGGGGAGAAGCTGGCGGCGTTCACCGATCTCAAGGTCGGGGACTACGTGGTCCACGAAAACCACGGCATCGGCCAGTACATGGGCATGGTGCGCCTGTCCAGCGACGGCACCTACCGGGATTTTTTGCACATACGCTATCAGGGGTCAGACAAGCTGTACGTGCCCACCGATCAACTGGACCGGGTGCAGAAGTACATCGGCTCCGAGGGCGCCGCGCCCAAGCTGAACCGGCTGTCCGGCGGCGAGTGGCAGCGGCAGAAGAGCAAGGTCAAGCAGTCCATACAGGCCATCGCCGGGGACCTTTTGAAGCTCTACGCCGCGCGGGAGTCCGCCCCGGGCCACGCCTTTGACCCGGACACCCCCTGGCAGCGGGAGTTCGAGGACGGCTTTCCCTACGAGGAGACGCCGGACCAGCTTAGCGCCATCGAGGACATCAAACGCGACATGGAGAAGCCGAAGATCATGGACCGCCTGCTGTGCGGCGACGTGGGCTTCGGCAAGACCGAGGTGGCGCTGAGGGCTATCTTCAAGGCCGTCATGGGCGGCAAGCAGGCGGCCATGCTGGCCCCCACCACCCTACTGGTGCAGCAGCACTACGCCACGATGCTCACCCGCTTCGCCGGCTTCCCAATAACTGTGGAGGTCATCAGCCGCTTCAAGACGGCGGCGGAGCAGCGGGTCATATTAAAAAAGCTGGAGGCGGGGGAGATCGACGTGATCGTCGGCACCCACCGCCTGCTGGCGAAGGACGTGAAATTCAAGGACCTGGGCCTGCTGGTGGTGGACGAGGAGCAGCGCTTCGGCGTGGCCCACAAGGAGGCTATCAAGCAGATGAAGCGCTCCGTGGACGTGCTGACGCTGACCGCCACGCCCATCCCCCGGACGCTGCACATGTCCATGGTGGGCATAAGGGACATGTCGCTTTTGCAGTCCCCGCCGGAGGAGCGCTACCCGGTGCAGACCTACGTGGTGGAGTACTCCGACGGGCTGGTGCGCGACGCCATACTGCGCGAGCTCTCCCGCGGCGGACAGGTGTACGTGCTGCACAACCGTGTGCAGACCATCGAGGTCATGTACACCCGGCTCAAGAAGCTGGTGCCGGAGGCCCGCGTCGCCGTGGGCCACGGGCAGATGCGGGAGCACGCGCTGGAGGACGTGATGCTGGACTTCTATGACGGCAAGTTCGACGTGCTGCTGTGCACCACCATCATCGAGGCGGGGCTGGACGTGCCCCGGGCCAACACGCTGATCGTGTGCGACGCGGACCGATTCGGTCTATCCCAGCTCTACCAGCTCCGCGGCCGCGTGGGCCGGAGCAATCGGCTGGCCTACGCCTACCTGACCGTCAATCCCAACAAGGTGCTCACCGAGGCCGCCGACAAGCGGCTGGCGGCCATACGGGAGTTCACGGAGTTCGGCTCCGGCTTCCGCGTGGCCATGCGCGATCTGGAGATCCGGGGCGCTGGCAACCTGCTGGGCTCGGAGCAGAGCGGCTTCATGGCCACGGTGGGCTACGACCTGTACGTGAAGATGATCGAGGACACCGTGAAGGAGCTGCGCGGCGACGTGTCCCAGGGGGACATCGAGACCCGCGTGGACGTCAAGGTGGACGCCTACCTGCCCCAGGAGTACATCACCAACGACCTGTTGCGCGTCGAGATGTACAAGAAGATCGCCTCCATACACGACCGGGACAGCCGCGACGATATGATCGATGAGTTGATCGACCGCTTCGGCGACCCCAACAGGCCGGTGATGAACCTGATCGATGTAGCCCAGTTGAAGGCGTACTGCTCCCGGCTGGGCATCGACTACGTGACGGTCAAGGGCGACGAGCTGCACATGCGCTTCGCCATGGCCGCCGATATCGACCTGATCCGCGTGCTCACCGCCGTGCGGGCGTTCCCGCAGGTTCTCGCCGTGCGCGGCGGCAACCCGCCCGTCATCGCTTACTTCGAGCGCCATAAGGACGCCGAGACCCTGCTGCGCGGCGCGGTGAAGGTGATGGAGGAGGTCGTGGCGCGGTTTGAGGCGCGGAGGGAAGCGGAGAATGCCCAGTCCTGAAAATCGAACATAATGGTTGATAAAATCGTTCGATTATCGTATAATAAATGTACGAACAAGAAGGAGGGAGCGTTATGCAGATTACCGCCACAGAATTGAAGATGAATATGGGAAAATATCTGTCCATGGCCGGAAAGCAGGATATTTATATCACGAAAAACGGCCAGCGCATTGCCAGACTGACCAATCCGATGCCGGATCGCGTTGCCATACTTGACAGCCTGGTGGGTATCGCCAAATCCAAGGACATCACACTCGACGACATCAAGCGGGAGCGTCTGGAAAAACAATGAAGGTGATGTTCGATACCAATGTCGTTCTGGATGTCCTTCTGGAACGCGAACCGTTTTTCAAGGCTTCTTACGAGGTGTTAAAGCTCTCCGCCTTGGAGCAGGTGGAGGGCTATGTTTCAGCGTCGGCCGCCACGGATATATACTATCTTTTGCGACGCGAACTCAGAGACCGGCAGGCCGCTAAGAATGGCCTTGAAAAGCTGATGCAGCTCGTCAGGTTTGCCGACGCGCTGGAGGCAGATGTCTGTGCTGCCGTCGCCTCCAACATGACCGACTTTGAGGATGCCCTCGTCGCGTCCATTGCGGAGCGCTGCCATATGGATTACATCGTCACCCGGAACACGGCAGATTACAGGAAATCACCTGTCAAGGCATTGACGCCGCAGGAGTATCTTGCGCTGTGATGCCAGACGACGAATAATAACGATTATCAAATCCTTCCCAAGGAGGTGATTCCCGTGGCCAAGGGGTTTCTGCCCGTAAATATGAAGGAAATGCGCGCGCTGGGGTGGGACGCGCCGGACTTTGTGTACGTCACGGGGGACGCCTATGTGGATCATCCCTCCTTCGGGCTGGCGATCATCAGCCGGGTGCTGGAGGCGGCGGGGTACCGCGTGGCGATGCTGCCCCAGCCGGACTGGCACAGCTGCGAGCCGTTCAAGGCCTTCGGGCGTCCGAAAATAGGCTTTCTGGTCACGGCGGGGGTCATCGACTCGATGGTGAACCACTACACCGCCGCGAAGAAGCGCCGCTCGGAGGACGCCTACTCCCCGGGCGGCGAGGCGGGGCACCGGCCGGACCGGGCGACCGTGGTGTACTGCAACCGCATCCGGGAGGCGTACCGGGACGTGCCCGTCGCCATCGGCGGGGTGGAGGCGTCGCTTCGGCGCTTTGCCCACTACGACTACTGGGATGACCGGGTGCGCAATTCCATGCTGGTGGATTCCGGCGCGGACGTATTGATGTTCGGCATGGGGGAACGGAGCATATTGAAGGTGGCCGAGTGGATGGCCGCCGGGCGGGACTTCTCCGAAATGCGCGTCCCCGGCACCTGCGTGATGGCGGGGGAGGTCCCGGAGGGCTTCATCGAGATTCCCCCCATGGAGGTCGTGGCGAAGGACAAGCGCGCCTACGCCGAGGCGTTCAGGGTGCAGTACGACCAGCAGGACCCGGTGCGGGGCAGGCCCATCGCCCAGAAGCACGGCAAGCGCTGGATGCTTCAAAACGTGCCGGACATGCCGCTATCAGAGGCCGAGCTGGACGCGGTCTACGCGCTTTCCTACATGCGCGCGTGGCACCCGATGTACGACAAAACGGGCGGCATCCCCGCCATCGAGGAGGTCAGGTTCTCCATCGCGTCGGTGCGGGGCTGCTTCGGGGCGTGCAGCTTCTGCGCGCTGACGTTCCATCAGGGCAGGATCGTCACCTCCAGGAGCAAGCGGTCCATACTGGAGGAGGGCAGGCTTCTGACGAAGCAGCCGGGCTTCAAGGGCTACATTCACGATGTGGGCGGCCCCACGGCCAACTTCCGCAAGCCCGCCTGCGATAAGCAGTTGAAGCGCGGGGCTTGTCAACACCGCCAGTGCCTGTTCCCGAAGCCCTGCCCGAACCTCGTGGCCGACCACCGGGAGTACATCGACATCCTGCGGTCCCTGCGGGCGCTGCCGGGCGTGAAGAAGGTCTTTGTCCGAAGCGGCATACGCTACGACTACGTGCTGGCGGACAAAAAGAGCGGCTTTCTGACGGAGCTTATAAAGCACCACGTCTCGGGGCAGCTGAAGGTCGCGCCGGAGCACGTGAGCCCCCGGGCGCTTCACTACCTGGGCAAGCCGGACCGGGAGACCTACGACCGGTTCGTTCAACAGTACCGGCAGATCAACCAGCGCCTGGGCTTAAAGCAGTACCTGGTGCCGTACTTCATGTCCAGCCATCCCGGCTGCACGCTGGACGACGCCATACAGCTCGCGGTCTACATGAAGCGCACCGGACAGCACCCCGACCAGGTGCAGGATTTCTACCCCACGCCGGGCACGCTGTCCACGGCCATGTTTTACACGGGGCTGGACCCCCGGGACATGACCCCGGTGTACGTGCCCCGCGACCCGGAGGAGAAGGCCATGCAGCGGGCGCTGATGCACTACTTCAAGCCGTATAACCGACCGCTGGTGTTGAAGGCGCTGAAAAGGGCGGGGCGGGAGGACCTGATCGGCTGGGGGAAGGAATGCCTGATCCCCCCCTATGAACGCGACAAGAAGCCCGTTGACAAGGGCGGAAAGACACCCACGACCCATGGCAGGAGACGAGGAAGATGAAAAAGGGCGATTTGAGGCGCGGCCAGATACTGGATACCGCCGAAAAGCTGTTCTTCGAGCAGGGCTACGACCGCACCAGCATACAGGATATACTGGACGCGCTGAGGCTCTCCAAGGGCGGCTTCTACCACTACTTTGACGCCAAGGAGGCGGTGCTTCGGGAGATCTGCGAGCGCCGCTGGACGGGCCGCTACGAGCGCCTGCGGCTGGAGCAGATGTCCGCCCGGCGCGGCGCGGTGGACAAGCTGAACCAGCTGCTCCGGCAGGCGAGCCTCTTCGAGGCGGAGGAGATCCCCTTCGCGGCGCTGCTTTTGAAGCTGTGCTACCGCGACAGGGACGCCTCCATACGGGACTACCGGCGGCGGGTGCTGATCGACCAGCTCGCGCCCCAGGTGAACGCGGCGATCCTGGAGGGCATCGGCGCGGGGAGCATGCACGCCCGCTATCCGCTGGGCATCGGGCGGGTGCTTTTGTTGCTGGCGTGCGACGTCAACGACGAGGTGTGCGACATACTCTGCGCCGACATGGACAACCCCGACCGCATGATACAGGTCGTGGAGCTTTTGAACACCTACCGCGAGAGCGTGGAGCTGCTGTGCGGCGCGCCGTTCGGGTCCGTGGAGCTGTTCGACCCGGCGCGGATGGTCGTCACCTGGCGGGAGGTCACCGAGGAATGGAAGCGATTGGAGGAGAGTGAACCATGAAGCGTATGATCGTGATGATGCTGGCGACGCTGCTCGTGTTGTCGACGGCCTGCGCCGGGAATGCCGCGCCGGCGGCGGCGACGGCTACCCCCGAGGCGACGGCCACGCCCAAGGCGACGACCACGCCGGAGCCCACGCCCACGCCGGAG
>JAFRFY010000112.1 GCA_017434085.1 Clostridia bacterium | reverse complement strand
GACAATGAGATGCGCAGAATAAAGCAACAGATGCAAGGCGGAGGAAGGAAGCGATGCGGGCCCATCGCTGACTGACGACAACACAGCAGCTGTTGCTTTAAGCAAGCAGATCGTGTCGGGATTTAGTTGCCGGAGTAATATTATTTCACCCTTATCACACACACGTCATACACGCCCTCGGAGGCCACCACGGCGATCTTGGCCTTGCCGGGCTTGACGGCGGTGATATTGCCGCTCTGGTCCACCCAGAGTATGGACTCGTCGCTGGAGTACCACTCCAGGTCGTCGGCATTGAAGTCGGCGGGCTCCACGGTGGCGGAGAGGGTCAGGTTGTCCCCCACCTTCATCTCGGCCTTGCGCCTGTCCAGCTTCACGGACTGCGCCATCCGCCCCTTCACGGTGACGGTGCAGGCGGCCTCGGCCCCGTTGGACAGCCGGGCGACGACGCGCGTGACGCCCTCCCCCACGCCGGTGACCTTGCCCCCCTCGACGGTCGCCACGCCCTCATCCTCGCTGAGCCACGTGCCGGACACGCCCTTGGCGTTGGAGGGCGTGATCTGCGCGCCGAGCTTCTTGGTCTGCCCGACGGCCAGGCTCATCTCGGACTGCTCCAGCGTGACGTAGGCCCGCCAGCACTCCACCTCCACCGCGCCGGACGCGCCGTTGACGGCGACCGCGGATATGGTGGCCCTGCCCTCGCCCATGGCGCGCACCCGCCCGTTGTACACCTGTATCACGGAGGGGTCCGAGCTGTTCCAGCCCAGCTGCGTCTGCGGGATCAGCGCGTCGGCGGGGTCCACGGCAACCTTGAGGTCGTATTCCTGGCCCACGTGCAGCCGGGGCACGCTCTCCAGCGCGACATCCTGCACGGAATAGCCGCAGCGCGTCTCCAGGCTCTGGCCGTCGGAGACGATGGCCACATTGCCCTGGTTGTCGGAGCCGGTGATGTAGACGCGGCTGCCCTTGGCGACCAGCATGCTCTGGTAGGCCTTGGTGGGCTGGTGCGCGTCGTCGGTGCAGAACACGGTGACGGCGGGGCGGATCATGTCGATCACGTCCTCGTCGTGCGCCCCGTTGTGGTGGGGGTTCTTGAATACGTCCACGTTCAGCTTCCCGGGGAACTGGGCGTTCACGGCCCGCAGTACCTTGTCGGTGGTGTCCGCGGTGAACAGGAAGCTCCGGTGGCCGTAATCCAGCCGCAGTATCAGCGAGTTGTCGTTCTCGCTGGTGTTGCCGGTGTTGACGTTTTTGACCTTGAGGGGACCCAGCGCCGTCAGCACGGCCTCGCCGACGTTGAAGGTGTCCCCGGGCTGGAGGATCACCTTCTCGGAGGCGGAAATGACCTCCTGCTGGGCGGCGTCGGCGCAGTCGATGACGGCGTTGATGGCCCCCAGATGGGAGAAGTACAGCTTATCCGGGCGGAAGGCGTCGATGATCTGCGGCGCGCCCTCGATGTGGTCGAAGTGGCCGTGGGTGCCGACGTAGCTGTGCAGGTGGGAGATGCCCATGGCCCGCAGGAACTTCACCGCGGCCCGGGCGTTCTCCTTGAAGCCCACGTCGATGAAGCAGTTCTCGCCCCCGCAGCGGATCAGTATACCGTCCACGCGGCCCAGGTCCAGGAAGTAGACCTCCAGCCCCTCATACGGCTTCTCCGCCACCGGCTCAGACGTCTCCTCCGGCGCGTCCTCCGCGTCCGACGGCGCCTCCGTCGGGAGCAGCTCGTCGTTGGCCACCGGCTGGGGGTTCGAGGTCAGCGCCTCGTCCCTGATCACCGGCTGGGGGCTGAACCCCGTCTCCGCCGACGCGACGCCTCCCATCAGCAGGCACAAAACCAGCAGCGCGGAAAACAAGCGCCGCTTTATATGAAAAAACAAATTACTCATGCGTCCATCATATCATATTGTCGGGATGTTTTCAAGTCAAATAAACTCCGCCTTCAGCTTCGCGTACATCACATCCCTCGGCGCGGGCTCGCCCGTCCAGAGGGTATAGTTGATGCAGCCCTGGTTGACCAGCATGCCCAGCCCGTCCACGCACCGCGCGCCGCGCGCGGCGGCGCGCTTCAAAAACACGGTCTCGGCGGGGTTGAACACCACGTCGCAGGCCACCATGCCGCGCTTCACGCCGTCGAAGTCGATGTCCGGGCATTCGTCCCCGCGGGGATGCAGCCCCACGCAGGTGGCGTTGATGAGTATGTCGGTGCCCTCGGGCACGGCGGCGGTGCCGTTCCAGGGGAGATACTCCGCCCGCGCCGCGGTGTGGGCATTGATGACCCCGGCCAGGTCCCGGCCCCGCGCCGCGCTTCGGTTGATCACGCGGATGAGCTTCGCCCCCGCCAGCGCGCACTCCACGCCGATGGACCGCGCCGCGCCGCCCGCCCCCAGTAGAGCGATCGACTTGCCCGCCAGGGCGATGCCCGCGTCGGTCAGCGACTGCACGAAGCCCTTGCCGTCGGTGTTCTCGCCGAACAGCGTGCCGTCCGGCCTGCGCACCACCGTGTTCACCGCGCCGATCACCCGGGCGGCCTCGGACAGCGCGTCCATGTACTTCAACACGTTGATCTTGTGGGGCATGGTCAGGTTGACGCCCCGCATGTTGAACGCCTTCACCCCCGCCATGGCCCCGTCCAGGTCCTCCGGCAGCACCTTCACGGTGATGTAACGCCAGTTCAGCCCCGCGTGGGCGAAGCCCGCCTCCTCCATCACGCCGGTGGGATTGCCGTCCACGGGGTCCCCCAGCACGCCCACCAGCTCCGCGCGATAGTTCTTCTCCATGCCGTTATATCCTCTCTTCCCGTTCGATCTTGTCAATCATTCCTTCGTCCCGCGCCTCCGCGCTCTTCCTCTTCATATTAGCATGAGTTTAAGTATGTGTCCAGAGGACACAGAGATATATGCTGTTTCATGACGCAGCTATTCCTGTTCCCTGTTCCCTGTTCCCTGTTCCCTGTTCCCTGTTCCCTGTTCCCTGTTCCCTCCCCGCCATTCCTATTGCCTATTGCCTATTCCCTAATCCCTAATCCCTATATAAATTCCATTTCCACCTTGTCACGACCCGCCATCTGTGCTATACTTGAATTGTAAAATCCAGCGTCACAAATGGCGCATATCTTAATGAAACCCAATGACAGATTAGGAGGAGAGAACATGCCTGACAAGAACCCTGCCGCAAACGTGGCCGCGCGGCCCCGGCGCATCGCCTTCATCGGGTCGGAGTGCTATCCCTTCGTCAAGACGGGCGGCCTGGGCGACGTGATGTACGCCCTGCCCCGCGCCCTGATCACCCATAACTGCGAGGTGCGGGTGTTCCTGCCGCTTTACCGCTGCATTCCCGAGAAATACAAGACGAACATGACCTATCGCGGCTCCTTCATGATGGACCTGTGCTCCGACGGGCGTCAGTTCTACGTGGGCATCATGGAGACCGTGATGGACGGCGTGATCTACGACTTCATCGACAACCGCGAGTTCTTCGACTGGGGCAATCCCTACACGGGGCTGTGGGAGGACATCCCGAAATACTGCTACTTCGACAAGGCGGTGCTGGCGGCGATGAACTACCTGGAGTGGGCCCCCGACGTGGTCCACTGCCACGACTGGCAGGCGGCCCTGGTGCCGCTGTACCTGCACACCCGCTTCGACACCACCCCGGTGGGCACGGCGCGCTGCATACTGACCATCCACAACCTGCGCTTCCAGGGCATCTGCGGCATCGAGCACCTGAAATACTGGACAGGCCTGCCGGACTTCCTGTTCGACTACCCGGTGCTCAAGCAGAACGACGACGAGGCCAACATGTTCAAGGGCGGCCTGGCCTACGCCGACCGGGTGACCACCGTCAGCGCCACCTACGCCGAGGAGATCCAGACCAGCTTCTACGGCGAGGGCTTAAACGGCCACCTGTGGTATCACCGCGCGAAGCTCAGCGGCATCGTCAACGGCATCGACGTGGACCTGTGGAACCCTAAGACCGACAAGCTGCTGACCGCGCCCTACGACGCCGGGGACGTGCTGACCCAGAAGAAGCTCAACAAGACCGCGCTGCAGACCCGCGTGGGCCTGGACATCGACGAGAGCAAGTACGTCATCGGCCTGGTGTCCCGCCTGACCGACCAGAAGGGCCTGGACCTGATCAACGCCATATTCTCCGAGATCCTCGACGAGAACACCCAGGTGGTCATCCTCGGCACCGGCGACCCCCGCTATGAGGGCGCCTTCCGGTACTACGAGAGCGTCAACAAGGGCACGGTGTGCGCCTACATCAAGTACGACGAGGCGCTGGCCCACCAGATCTACGCCGGCGCGGACGCCCTGCTGGTGCCCAGCCTGTTCGAGCCCTGCGGCCTGACCCAGCTGATCGCCATGCGCTACGGCACGGTGCCCATCGTGCGCGAGACCGGCGGCCTCAAGGATACCGTGCTGCCCTACAACGTGCTGAACAACACCGGCAACGGCTTTACCTTCGACCGCTACGAGGCCGACCTGCTGCTGGACGCCATCAACCGCAGCAAGGACGTCTACGAGAACGACCGCGGCCACTGGGACGAGATGGTGCTGCGCGATATGGCCAAGGACGTCTCCTGGGAGCAGTCCGCCAAGCAGTACCTCGCGCTGTATGAGGAGCTGGCGGGGCTGGTATGAAGAGGGAGTAGGGAGTAGGCAGTAGGGAGTAGGGGTTATGTTGGTACATGCCCCTCCGTAGGGACGCCATTCATGGCGTCCGCCTGACACACGCGGGGGCGGCCATCTGCCGCCCCCGCGTGTTATATAAATACCTTATTTCGACACCGTGAACGTCACCCGCGCCTTCTTCTTGCCGCGCTTGGTGGTGCAGGTGATGGTGACCTTGCCCTTCTTTTTGAACTTCACCACGCCGTTCTTGACCGTGGCGACCTTCTTATTTGAGGACTTCCACTTGTAGCCGCCGGGGTTCGCCCCCTCGTTGACGGTGGGCGTCAGCGTCACGCTCTCCCCCTTCTTCACCGCGGTGTTGACCGCCGTAAACGCCACGGCGGTGGGCATCGTCGGGTCGATCACGGTCAGCGTGACCTTCCGGGTCTTCTTGCCCACCTTGTAGGTGATCTTCACCTTGCCGCCATTTTTGAAGGTCACCACGCCGCCCTTGCTGACCCTCGCCACCTTTTTGTTGGAGGACTTGAACTTCTTCGCCCCCGCGTCGGTGGAGAGCTGTACAGCCGAGCCCGGCGCGGCGATCACCGTCGCCCGGGTGTTTTTCGCGGTTGACGCGGGATTGACGGTGACGGTCACGCCCGGCGTCTCCGTAAAGCCGGTGGGGTTGTTGGTGGCGGCGGCGCCGCCCGCGCCTATGACCTTCGTGCTCTTGTCCACAGCCAACAGCGTCCATCGACTCATGCTGTTGAATGTCCCGTTCAGCCAATCCGAAGGTATCCTCGCAAGCTCCGCGCTTGTCAGGTTTCGGCTGTACCTCTTTTCACCTTTGAAATTACTGGATTTGTAGCCCTTCGGAATGCTCGCAAACGCGGCGCAATTCGTGACATCCAGTGTGGCCAGCTTATTGCCGGAGCAGTAAACCCGCAACAGCGCGTCACAGCCGTTGATATTCAGGGATGTCATGCCGCAATTGCTGCAATTCAGCACGATCAGGTTTTTCAGCATGCTGACATCCAGGCCGGCGATGGGATTGCACTGGCAATCCAGGCTTTGCAGATTTGTAAAGCATTCGATGCCCTGCAAAGAAGCGACGCCCCTGGTCCAGGTTGCATTTCCGGAGCCATCCAGCTTGTAAAACGGATAAGGACCGCTTCCACCGCCTATAATTGTAACGCTTTCTGCCTCTCCTTTGGTGATATAGCCCACGTTCTGCGGGTCTGTATCAATCGCTTCGGAAATATACGCCCTGAACGCCGCGTCGGGAAAGTGCGCCTCGTCGATGGGAATGCTGCCATCCCCCTCCGCCAGCACCTTCGCGGCATCTTCGGCTTCCCGGGAGACGACCTCCTGCTCGGACGCCTCCGGCTGCGGCGCGGCTTCCTCCTGCGCGCCCTCCGTCAGGACTTCCTCGACAGGCTGGGCCTCATAAGCCGCGTCCTCCGGAAGCGCCACGTCTGCGGCCTCCTCCACCGAGGCGTCCACATCCTCCGACGCCACGGCTTCGACGGCAGCCTCGTCGACGACCGCCTCGACCGGCTCCCCGGGGATTTCCCCGGCGGGCTCCTCGACGGATTCCTCAACGGATTCCTCGACGACAACGGGTTCCTCCGCGATGATGTCATCCTCCGCCCATCCGGCGGGCACCAGCAGCGCCCCGATCAGCAGAACGCACAAAAGCCTTGCAAGCATGCGGTTCATGGCCATACCTCCGTGTATTGTCTTCGGTCGCGCGAGAATGCCGCATTAAATCCTGTTACGGCGGCTATTCGCCCTTCCCCACCGGCTTGGCGATGGGGGCGTTGTCCGGGGTCAGCGGCACGGGCACGATGCGCTCGCCGCAGTGGGGGCAGTCGTACTCGTCCTTCTCGTCGTCCTCCAGGGCGGTAAAGAACATCCTGTGGCACTTCGGGCACAGCTTGCCCGCCAGCGCGTCGGGGCCCTCCTCTCCCTCCGGCTCCGCCGGGGGATCCTTGTCCGGCTGCAGCAGGTGCAGCTTGTCCTCGCCGTCGCCGAAGGCGTCGTCGAAATCCTCGTCCTCGTCGTCCAATATGCTGAAATCATCGTCGTCCTCCCTGCGCTCGCCCTCCAGCTCCGCCAGGTCGTCGTCGATGGACTCCACATAGTCGTTCAGATCGTCCAGAAGCTCGTCCATGACCTCCACCCGGTCGGAAAGCTCGCTCAGCAGGTCCACGATGCCCGCCATCAGCTTGCCGTTGGCCGAGTTCATGTCGATGTCCATGCCCTCCATCAGGCCCTTCAGGTAGCCGACCTTCTTGCTCAGATTCTCCATCACTGCACCTCCAATCAAATCATGTTATGCGATGGAAATTTGCCGAATACCATAAGGCCGATGGCAATCATCCATCGACCTCATGAGGGATATCGCCGGGCTCCCGCTTACGCGCGGCCCAGGTACATGCCGCCGTCGCGGGTGTCGATCTTCAAAACCTCGCCGGTCTCGATGAACAGCGGCACCTGCAGCGTCAGGCCCGTCTCGAAGGTGGCGGGCTTGGTGGTGTTGGCGGCGGTGTCGCCCTTGAAGCCGGGCTCGGTGTTGGTCACCTGCAGCTCCACGAAGTTCGGGGCCTGCACGCTGAAGGGCTGGCCCTTGAAGAAGCGCACGGTCACGTTGGTGTTCTCCTTCACGAAGGGCATGGCGTCCTCCACCTGCTCGTGGGTCAGGGGCAGGTCGTCGTAGGTCTCCAGGTCCATGAAGTGATAGAAATCACCGTCGTTGTAGGTGTACTGCATTTCCTTGGTTTCGATATAGGCCTTCGGGAATTTCTCCGTCGGGTTGAAGGTGCGCTCGATCACGGAGCCGGTGACGACGTTCTTGATCTTCGTGCGCACGAAAGCGGCGCCCTTGCCGGGCTTGACATGCAGGAAGGAAACGATGGTCCAAACCCCGTTGTCCATCTCAAAGGTGACGCCGTTTCTGAAATCGCTTGCGTTAATCATGGGGATATTGCCTCCTCAATTAGTAGTCGAAGTGAGTGTATTACAGCTCGATCAGCTGCTTCGGCGCGTGCATCGCGTTGATGAAGCCGTCCGAAGTGATGATCACCGTGTCCTCGATGCGGCACCCGCCCACACCGGGGATATATACGCCGGGCTCCACCGTGACCACGTGACCGGGCAGGAGCTCGGTCGCGTCGTTGGCGCTGACCCGGGGCTGTTCATGGATGAATAGTCCGACGCCGTGGCCCAGGCTGTGGCCGAACGCGCCGGGATAGCGGGCGTCGATGTACTCCCGGGCGACCCTGTCCACGTCGCAGCAGCGCTTGCCGGGGCCGATGGCCTCCAGCGCCAGCCGTTGGGCGTCGCGCACGGTTTCGTAAATGGCCCGAAGCTCGGGGGAAACGCGGCCGAAGGCTACGGTGCGGGTGATGTCCGACAGATACCCGTTGTACGTCGCGCCGAAGTCCAGCGTCAGAAGCTCGCCCTCGGCGATGACGTGCTTGGACGGCACCGCGTGGGGCAGTGAGCCGTTCACCCCCGCCGCCGCGATGGTGTCGAACGCCGGCCCCTCGCTGCCGAGGCGGAGCATCTCAAACTCCAGCTCGATCTTCGCGTCGATCTCCGTCATGCCCGCGTGCAGCCGCGGCAGTATGTTGATGAACGCCTGGCTGGCGATGCGCGACGCCTCCCGGATGCAGGCGATCTCCCCCGCGTCCTTGATCTGCCGAAGCTTCTCCGGAATGCACTCCATCGAACGCAGCGCCACGCCGGTCAGCGCCTCGGACAGCTGAAGGAAGTCGTCGTGGGTCAGGTAGTCCGTCTCCACGCGCATCGACTTCGCGCCGATCTCCTCCGCCAGCGCCCGGGCGATGCCGGAAGCCTTGCGCTCGGCGGTGGTCCGCTCCACCCGCCAGTCCGGAGCCTGCCGCCCCGCCTGCTCGATGTAGCGGAAGTCCGTCAGGATGGCATGCACGCCCCTTGAGATGAACAGGCACCCCTCCCCCGCGTAGCCCGACAGATATCGTATGTTCTCCGGGCGGTGAATCAGCGCGGCGTCGGCGTCCAGCCGCGTAAGAAAGGCGTCCATTCGGTTCAATGCGCTCATCTCCTGACGTGCTTGCATGGTCACACATGGGTATTATAGCACATTGTGCCGCGAATTACCATAGGATAATGATAATTTCTCGCGCCATTTACCCAAAACCGCGCCCCGTCCCGCTTTTATTTAACACAGAATGCGCTTGACATTCCCCCCGGTTTGATGTATTATAATTAAGCACTTTGCGAGGGGCTCCCCCCGAGTGAAGCTGTGGTCCCTTAGCTCAGCTGGATAGAGCGTCTGGCTACGGACCAGAAGGTCAGGGGTTCGAATCCCTTAGGGTCCGCCAAAAAATCGCTATCCCCCTTGTGGGGATGGCGTTTTTTTTGCGACCCGCGGGGATAATCGAACCCCTTTCGTGAGCCTGCGAACGAATGGGGGGCGGCGAAGCCGCGACGCGAAGCGGCGCCATCCCTTAGGGTCCGCCAAAAAAATCGCTATCCCCCTTGTGGGGATGGCGATTTTTTTGCGACCCGCGTATTATTTTTGATCAATGCATCGCCTTGCGAATCGCCCTGATAAGCGCCTTCCACGGCCCTGCGGCGGCCCTTCTCCGGCGATTCTCCTTGGAGGCGTACCGGTCCAGCCGCTGCATCATGCAGCCACCGTACACGAACAGCGCCACGACGCCGATCACGAGTATAATATTCTTCATATCCAGCCCACCCTTCGGATACTGACTGACCGTCAGAATCTCAAAAATCTCTGCACGTCCTTCTCGCCGCCCAGCAGTATGATGCGCTCGTCGCGGCTGAACTGATGGCCGGGCCCGGGCAGCGGCTGCACCTGGCCGTTTTTACGAATGGCGAGTATATTGATGTGGTAGCGCTGCCGCACCGCGAGGTCCACCACCGTATGGCCGATCCACGAATCCGGTATGGCGGTTTCGTAGATGGCGTGCTCGCTGGACAGCCGGATGTAATCGAAGATATGGTTGCTGCCGAAGCGGACCGCCGCCCAGTCGGCCATCTGCTTTTCGGGGTAGATGACCTTGTCCGCGCCGCACGCCAGCAAAAACTGCACGTGTGCGTCCCGCGAGGCCCGCGCCAGCACGAACGGCGCGCCGTGCTTCTTCAAAAGCGCGGTGATCTCCAGCGAGGCCTGCAGGTCGTGGCCCATGGTCACCACGCAGAGGTCGAAGTCCCGGACCCCCAGCGACGCGATCACCGCGGGGTCGGTGGCGTCCGCGATCTCGGCGCTGGTCACATAGCCCATCGCGTCCTGGACCCGGCGCTCGTTTTGATCGATCACGAGCACCTGGTTGTTGAGATCGTGCAGCTTCTGCGCCATGTGCCGGCCAAACCGTCCGAGACCGATCAAAAGTACGTTCTTCATAAAGCGCCTCCGTCGATCGCTCGTTTCCCGTATTGTTATTGTAACCGACTTCCCATGAATATGCCATTAAGCCTTGCGCGCAGGCATTAAAGTCTCATTAAAACGAATATGCGGGGTTTTTGCATCTTTATACCGTTTTAATGCCATTTGCCGACGCTTGATTAATCGCTCCGAATCGTTTATAATACAGACAGAACCACGGGAAGGGAGGCGCGTCCATGCCCAACGATGAAATCCAGGCGTTGAAGGATCGCTTCATCGAGCAGCTTTCCCCTTTGAAGGTCTATCTGTTCGGATCATACGCCTACGGCACCCCCGGGGCGGACAGCGATTATGATTTTTACATCCCCGGCGGCATACCCAGGACGCACGACCTGTCGCTTCTTCTGGATCAGATGCGCAACGCCGTTTGCATTTCCGATGATTATTATGACCTGGCCGACCAGTTGACGCCCTATGGCACCGCGGCCCGCTATCCCAGCAATATCCAGTTCAGCGAGTACAGCGCAAAGAAGGCCATTGAAGCCGCCGAAGCCATACTCGGTTGGGTACAAACGCAGATCGCCGAATGACAGCGCCCGACATATCCGCAACGCAGACAAAGCCGAACAGCATAAAAAAACATCCCTTCACAGCCGTCACGGACCGTGAAGGGACATTGTTTTATCGTTTCGTCACGCCGGCAGCAGGGCGATGGAATCGTCCAGCAGCTCCCGAAGCTCCCGATAGCTGGCCTTCATCCGGGCGTAGCGGCCGGAATCCATGCCCTCGGGGCGCGCGTCGTAGTACTTGAGCGAGGACAGCGCCTGTATCGAGTTGCCCGTGCGCCAGCAGAACACCGGCACCGCGCCCACGTCCGCGATCTCAAAGCCGCCCTCCTGCTTCTCGCGGATGGTGAAGTCCAGCAACAGGCCGGAATCGGTGTACTGCTTGACCATATTGCTGACGAAGTTGCCCAGGCTGTACGCCACCAGCCCGGTGCGGGTCGTGCCGTCCTCGGTCTCCACGGTGACGAACTCCACCGGCTGCACCATGTGGGGATGGCTGCCCAGCACCACGTCCACCCCGGCGGCCACCAGCTTTTTGGCCAGCGCCACGGTGTTGGGCTCGGGCTTGCGCTTGTACTCCTGGCCCCAGTGGGGCATGGCGATGACCACCTCGGCCCCGGCGTCCTTGACCCGCTTGACGTCCGCCTCGAAGGTCTTGCTGTCCAGGTAGTCGATGCCGTAGGTCTTCGGATCGGTCTTGCAGAAGCGCTCCATGCCGTTGGTCATCTGGGTGTAGCACAGCATGCCGATCTTGATGCCCCCCACCTCCACCACGGTCGGCGCCGCCTGCTCCTCGGGCGTGCGGTACGCGCCGCCGTGGTCGAAGCCGTAGTCGTCCACCAGCTGCACGGTGTGCACCATGCCGTCGAAGTACCGGTCCAGCATGTGGTTGTTGGCCAGGGTCAAAAAGTCCACCCCCGCGTCCCGCACGGCGTCCAGGTAGCTCTCCGGCGCGTTGAACATCGGAAAGCCGGAGTAGGCCATGTTCCCGTACTTGCCCACGGTGGTCTCCAGGTTGGCGATGGTGTAGTCCGCGTCGGCCAGAGAATCGGCAATCATCGCGTACTGCGGGTGAAAGTCGTAGCTGCCGTCCTTCTGTTTGGCGATGGCCAGCTGCTTTTTGTGCATCATGAGGTCCCCCGCCGCCCGGATGCGGACCGACCTCAGCCTGACCGGCTCCGGCGGCACGGTCATCGTCGGTATGGCCGTGGGATCGGCCTCGGTGCTGCCCGTGAACAGCGCCATCGAGACCGCCAGCATCAGGGCTGCCAGCCAAAGCGCCCTGCGATAACCCTTCATAGCTCTCCCCCATTCTCAAGTCCGAGCAGCGTGAAACGCGACCGCTCGCTCTCCAGCACGCCCTCCCGCCGAAGCCGCCCGATCTCCGCCGACAGCGCGCTGCGCTCCACGCACAGGTAGTCCGCCAGCGCCTGCCGGTCGAAGGGAATCGTGAACCGGCTGGAGCGCGCCTCCTGCGCCTGCGACATCAGGTAGGCCATCAGCTTTTCGCGGGTGGTGCGCCGGGAGGTGATCTCCAGCTTCCGGCTCAGCTGCAGGTTCCTGGCCGCCATGACCCGCAACAGGTTCATCACCATGCGGTTGTGAAACGCGCAGGCGCTTGAGCAGGTGGCCGTGATGCGGATCAGTCGGATGATCAGCGCGCGCCCGGGGGTCACCCCCTCCACCGTCACCGGCAGCCGCTCGACCCCGGCGCAGGCGAAGGCTTCGCCGAACAGTCCGCCCGGTTCGACGCGGTCCTGTATCGTGCGGTTCCCGTCAAAATCATCCATAACGATCTGCACCGCGCCGGAGAGCACCACGCCCACGTCCTCCGCCGGGCCGTGCGCGGAGAATATCGACTCGCCCCTCTCGAACGCCGCCACCCTGCCGCCCAGGCAGCCCAGCATGGCGTTCAGATCGCGCGGCGCGATGCCGTCGAACAGCGCGCATTTTTGTAAAACTTCGATAAAGTCGCGCATGCGCCCCTCCATGTTGGATTTCCAACATACATTTCGACTTGAGTATAGTATGATAGGTTCACAAAGTCAATGAACAGCTTTTAACAATGGCATGACTTAAAGGAGGCGACGCCGCGTGATCATGGAAGGCTGCCAGGGCAAGCCCCGCACCCCTACCCTCGAGGAGAAGCGCTGCCCGAGGTGCGGGCATCTGATCGAGATATTCTCCGTGGACACCGAGGCGGTGTGCGAAAACTGCGGCCAGGTGATCTACAACGACGCACTGAGCTGCGTTCAGTGGTGCCAGTACGCCCGCAAATGCGTGGGCGACGAGATGTACGAGCACATGATGGAAATCGCGCGGGCGCAAAAAGCGCGCGCCCGGGCGGAGCGCGAGGCGAAAAAGCAGGCTAAATTGCAGAGGGAACAGGAGGCGCGGGTATGATTCGCAGGATCATTCACATCGACGAGGAAAAATGCACGGGCTGCGGCGCGTGCGCGGAGGCGTGCCATGAGGGGGCCATCGCCATGGTGAACGGCAAGGCCAGGCTGACGCGGGAGGACTATTGCGACGGCCTGGGCGACTGTCTGCCCGCCTGCCCCGCCGACGCCATACGCTTTGAGGAACGCGAGGCCCCCGCCTACGACGCCGCCGCGGTGCGGGCCGCGAAGGCGCGCAGGGCGCAGCCCGCGGGCTGTCCCGGGTCCCGGCCCAGGGTCATGACCCCGCCCCCGGCGGGCGCCTCCGGTGTCGGCGCGCCAAGCCAGCT
>JAFRFY010000111.1 GCA_017434085.1 Clostridia bacterium | reverse complement strand
GCCCACGGCATCGAGGAGCGCGGCGTGTACCGCATCCACCAGTTCGAAAAGCAGGAGATGGTGGTGGTCTGCAAGCCCGAGGACAGCATGAAGTGGTACAATAAGATGTGGCAGCTGACCGTGGAGTTCTTCCGCACGCTGGACATCCCTGTGCGCACGCTGGAGTGCTGCTCCGGCGACCTGGCCGACCTCAAGGTCAAGTCCTGCGACGTGGAGGCCTGGTCCCCCCGCCAGCAGAAGTACTTCGAGGTGGGCTCCTGCTCCAACCTGGGCGACGCCCAGGCCCGCCGCCTCAAGATTCGCGTCAAGGGCGCGGACGGCAAGAAGTACCTGCCCCATACCCTCAACAACACCGTCGTCGCCCCGCCCCGCATGCTCATCGCCTTCCTGGAGAATAACCTCCAAGCCGACGGCTCCGTGCGCATCCCCGAGGTCCTCAGGATGTACATGGGCGGCAAGAGCGAGATCCGCTGATCGATATATAATCAATCGCCCCTCCGAAACGTTCGGAGGGGCGATTGTTTTGCATTGTATTACTTCAACACCCTGCGTCCCCAGCTGAACACGCGGTTGTAGAAACCGGTGGTCAGGTTGCTGACCACGACCTTGTGGCCGCCGGAGGAGGCGTGTATGAAGCACCCGCCGCCCAGGTAGATGCCCACGTGGTCGGACAGGTCGGAGTCGGAAATGGTGTTGAAGAACACCAGGTCGCCGCGCTTTAGGTTGCTGACGCCCTCGATCTTGTCATAGCCGCTGTCGTAGCCCTGGGAATAGGCGCTGCGCTTGAGCGACACGCCGATCTTCCTGAAGGCGTAGGTGCTCAGGCCGGAGCAGTCGAAGGAGCTGGGGCCGGTGGAGCCGTACACGTAGGGCTTGCCCAGGTTCTCCTGGGCGTTGTAGATGGCGTACTCCAGCCGCTGGCCGGCGGAGGCGTTCTCGCCGGGGTCGCTGCTGGTGGTGGATTTCAGCTCCTCGGGCATGGTGGTCACGTAGGTGCTGGAGAGCTTCACGTTGCCCTGGGGGTCCAGCACCTCGCCGATGCCGATGGAGCCGCCCTCGTCCGCCGCCTTCACGCTGCTCGGCCTTGAGGTCGCGGCGGTGGAGTACAGCGCCTTGAGGGTGGCGGGATCGGCCACGCAGGTGACTTCGATGCCGTTGGACCGCTGGAACAGGCCCACGGCGGTGGCGGTGGTCTTGCCGTAGTTGCTGTCGATACTCTCCGCCTTGGCCAGATAGCCCAGGGCGTACAGGCGCAGCTGCACGCGCTTGACGTCGGCGCCGCTGGACTTGGAATTCATGGTCTTTGAAAGCAGCGGGTCCGCCGGCGCGTAACCGGCGAAGAGTATGCGCTGCGTCGTGGTGTCGGCCAGGCCGGTCTCCAACAGGCCGCAGGCCGCCTGGAACCGCTTGATGGCGGTGATCGCCGCGGTGTTGTAATTCGTGGTCGGCACGCCGTCGTAGTAGCCGTAGGTCAGAAGCCCCTTGAGCAGGGTCTGCAGCGCGCTGCCGTTGCCGGTAACGGGGCTGTACTTGCCCCGGCTCAGGTGCTTGACCGGCACGAAGCCCCGGCCCTTGCCGTTGGTGACGCAGGCCCATTCCAGGTTCCTGGAGTAGGCGGTCACCTTGACCTCCTTGCCCAGCTTCAGCTTCTTGCCCTTGCTGGAGGTGGAGGCCCGCTCATACACCTTCGCACCGGGATAGACCACCGTCGCCTTGAACTTGGCCTTCTTGTAGTCGGAGGGCGCGTCGCTGGGGTCGGCCTGCGTCTTGGTCAGCGCGGACTTGGCGCAGAAGCCGAACTTGCCGTTGCGCTCCACGTAGGCCCATTTGCCGGTCACGGACAGCACGTTCACCTGCTCGCCCCACATCAGCGTGCCCAGCTCCTCGGAGGAATCGCTGGCCAGCTTGTACACCGTGGCGCTCTCGGCGGACACCGCCGCCTTGACCGCCTGGTCCAGCGACGGCGTGGCGGCGTCGTCCGCTTCGCCGGTGGACAGCCCCGCCGCGGAGACGTAGCCTTTCGTGCCGTTTGCATCGATGTAAGCCCACTTGCCCTTGGTGCGGAGGATGTTCACCGCGTCCCCCGCCTTGAGCGTCCCCTTCTTCGAGGAATCGGAGCTGGCCTTCTTATAGATATTCAGCTTCTTTGCGGCGGTGGCCGGGGTGCCCGAGGGCGCGGGCGTCGCGTCGGTGCTCGCCTGCTCGCCCTTCGCAAGGCCCTTCACGGCGCAGTAGCCGGTCTTGCCGTCCACGGATACGCGGGCCCACTTGTCGTTCCACTTGAGCACGTCCACCACCTGGCCCTGCTTGAGCGTGCACACCTTGCCGGACTTGGCGTTGGCCTTCTTGTACACGGGCAGCTTCTTCGAGGTCACGGTGCCCTTCTTGGCCGTCTCCGGCGCGGGCGTCGCGGTCGCGGCGGCCGTCTCCGCGGTCTGCCAGTTGTCGTCGGCCTCGGTCAGCACCGAGAGCTTCATGTAACCCACCGAGCCGTCCTGCTCCACCCGGGCCCATTTGCCGGACTTGGCGATGACGTACACCCGCGCGCCCTTCTTGACCTTCTGGGCCTTCCCGTCGCCGCCGGGCTTTTTGAACATCCTGGCGTTGGTGTTGACGACGGCCTTCTTCGCCACGTCGTCCAGGGACTTCATGTCCGAAACCGGGGCGTAGCCGGTCTTGTCGGAATAGCTGATCTTCGCCGCCTTGCCGGAGTAGGATTTCACGCGCACCACGGTGTCCTTGGGAAGCGTGCCCGCCTGGGCCTGCAATTTGGCGTCCCGGTAGACCAGCATCTCCTCGACGGTCACGATCGCCGAAAAGGTCTCCGCCAGGGCGGCGGGGGCCGCGGCGGTGGTCATTAACAGCAGCAATACCAGTATCGCCGCCGCCAGGCGCTTCATTCCTCTCTGCTTCCTGTTCATCGCAATCTCCTCATTATCCGCTCGGCAGCATATGCCTCGTAATCATGTTTTCAAAGGGACACAGTGATCCCCAATACGGATAATAATTTCGACGATGACCCATAAATTCCTTCAAAATGAAATGTAATAAAAATAAGCCCGAATTATGTTTGTAATAGGTGTAATTGATTTGTAATTATTGGCGGGCGGAGAGCACCTCGAGCATCGCCCCGCAGCCCTCGACGATCTGTTGATAGACCTCCGAAAAGCGCCCGGTGTACCAGGGATCGTCGATGTCCTGGCGCTTCCCGGCGAAGGACAGCAGAAGCCGGATCTTGTCCTCCGGGTCGCCGCCGCAGATGCGCCGCATGTTGCGCAGGTTGACCTCCTCCATGCCCACCAGCCAGTCATAATAAGCGTAATCCACCCGCTCCATGTGCCGCGCCGCGTGGCCCGCGCAGCCGATGCCGTGCTTTTGAAGCTCCCGCCGCGCCGGGGGATACACCGGGTTGCCGATCTCCTCGTAGCTGGTCGCCGCCGAGGCGATCTCAAACCGGTCCGCCATCCCCGCCCGCTTCACCATGTCCTTCATCACAAACTCCGCCATCGGCGAACGGCAGATGTTGCCGTGGCACACAAACAGTATCCTGATCAATCCTGAAAACCTCCCTTGATCCCCCGCGGGGACTGTAATCTCAGAGCGCATGCTCCGCCTCGAGCACGGGCCACCCCTCCCTGTCGACCTCCCGGACGACCTCATAGCCGTTCTTGCGCCAGAAGTGGGTGGACTGGGGGTTTCTCCTGTCGATCGCCAGCCGGACGGCGCGCTTCCCGGCGGTTTTCAGATAAGCCTCGACCCCGCGGACGATGCCGCTGCCGATCTGCCTGCCCTGATAGCGCCGGTTCATCATGAAAAAGCCGATGTAGGCGATCTCCGGGGCGGGATAGCCGTCGACGATGTCCATCACCGCGACCAGCTCCGGCCCTTCATAAAACCCCACGTAGTGCTTGCGCGACCGGTCGATCCCCGGCGGGGCGACGCGCATGTCGCTCAGCACCTGCGCCATGGTGGGCCTGGCCTTGCAATATTGATAAAACTGCCCGTTCTCCCGGCATAGCGCCAACACCGCCCCCGCGTCGGCCTCCGTCAGCCCGCGGACCTCGAACCGATCGCTCAGCTTTGATAGCTCCAGCATGATACGACACCCCAAATCACAGCGGATCGCTTGACAATCCGCACCCAACAGGTTAGAATTTATATACAGGAGGTGCTGATTATGTCTCAAATCGCATTCAGCGTCCGCATGGACGAAAACCTGAAGCGCCAGTTCGACGGCCTGTGCCAGGAATTTGGCATGACCCCTTCCACCGCCATCAACGTATTCGCGCGCACCGTGGTGCGGGAGCGCAGGATTCCCTTCGACATCGCCGCGCCGGAGCCGGAGGTCACCCGCGAGGGCGCCATGCGCGCCTTCCTGGCATTGCGCGCCGAGGCCAGCGCCAACGGCCTGAGCGATCTCAGCATGGACGATATCGACGAGGAGATTCGGCAGGCCCGCGCCGCCCGGAGGGATGACGCATGAGCTGCTATGCCGTCATCGACACAAACGTGCTGGTTTCCGCCCTGCTCACCGGCAATGCGCACGCCGCCACCGTGCAGGTGGTCGCGCGCGTGTTGGCCGGGGAGATCATCCCGGTGTACAGCAGCGCCATCATGGCGGAATACCACGAGGTGCTGGGACGGGCGAAGTTTGGCTTTTCCCCCGGGCCCGTCAACTATCTGCTTTCAGCGCTGGCCCGCTTCGGCCTGATGGTCGAGCCCTCGCCCTCCGGCGTGGTGCTGCCGGACATGAAGGATTTGCCCTTCTATGAGGTCGCGCTGGAAAAGCGCGCGGACGGCGCTTACCTGGTCACCGGCAATTTGAAGCACTTCCCTCAGGAGCCCTTCATCGTCACCGCCCGGCAGCTGCTGGAGATACTGGATACCGATTAGTTGTCCGGCGGGACGGCTTTATCCTCACGCTCGCCCCTCAGCCGGATCTCCTCGCCGCTGCGGAGCTTATTGGCGATGTCGGTCAGCCTGCGCAGGCGGGCGTTGACGCCGGACTTGCCGATGGGCGGGTCCAGCAGCTCCCCCAGGCCGGACAGGGAGGTCTCGGGGTTGTTGGCCCGGGCGTAGGCCATCTCCCGCAGGGACTTGGGCAGCTTTTCCAGGCCCAGCTCGCTGTCGATGTAGCGGATGTCCGCGATCATGGCCCCGGCGGCGTCCACCACGCGGTTGATGTTGGACTGGTCGAAGTTCATCTGCCGGTTGACGTGGTTGGAGACCTCCTTGCGCACCCGTATGTTCTCCAGCGCCAGCACCGCCGCGCCCGCGCCCAGCAGCGACAGCATGTCGGAGATGTCCTCCGCCCGCTTCAGATACGCCACGAAGCGGGTCTTTCTTTGGGACACCCGGGGCTCGAGCCCGTAGTAATTCAGGCACTCCGCCACGTGCCGGGCGTATTCCTCCGTGGGCGCGACGATCTCTATGCTGTAGTCCCGCTCGGGGTTGTTCACCGCGCCGCACATCAAAAAAGCCGCCCGGACGAAGGCCTTTTTGCAGCAGGCGAACCGGGTGATCTCCTCCCCCGGAATCTGCCTCAATCCGAACAGGCCCGCCTCGTCCAGCAGCTTACATTCCTCGAGCAGGCGCAGGGCGTCCCCCTCCGGGACGGCCAGCTGATACCGGGTCATGCGGTTCAGCGCGTCGCCGCTCAGGGCGCGAATCTGCCCGGTGATGCCCCAGTGCCGCTTGAGCATGCCGAAAAAGCGCCGCACCGTGGCGGCGTCGGTGGCGGTGACGGACAGCGCGTAGCGGTTCCTGCCCCGCCAGGCGATGCCCCCCGAGGCCAGCAGCGCCGAGGCCAGCTCGCTGCGGGCGCAGCAGATGTCCTCGGTCCTGACCCGCGCCAGCTCGCCCCGCACATCCGTGGTAAATGACATGGCTATTGATCCTCTCCGATGATCCGCACCTCCGGCTCCAGCGCGACGCCGGAGCGCGCCATGACTTCGTCCTGCACGATATGGATCAGCTCGATGATGTCCGCGGCGGTAGCCTCGCCGGGCTTGACGATGAACCCGGCGTGCTTTTCACTGACCTGCGCGCCGTGGACGGACCGCCCCTTGAGTCCGGCGGCCTCGATCAGCGCCCCGGCATAGTGGCCCTCGGGCCGCTTGAAGGTGCTCCCGGCGCTGGGGTAGTTCAGCGGCTGCTTGTCCCGGCGGCGGGCGTTCAGCTCCCGCATGCGCGCGGCGATGGCCTCGGGGTCGTCCGGCCGAAGCGCAAACCGCGCGGACAGCACCACGCCCCCCTCCCTGAGGGGCCGGGTGGTGCGGTAGCCCATTTGCATATCGTCCCTCGTGAGCGTGCGCACTTTGCCGTCCAGATAGACCTGCGCGTCGATGAGCACGTCCGAAAGCTGCCCGCCGTAGGCCCCGGCGTTCATGGCGCAGCCGCCGCCCAGCGTGCCCGGTATGCCGGAGGCGAACTCCAGCCCGGAGAGCCCGGAAGCCTGCGCGTAGGCCGCCACCCGCGCAAGCGACGCCCCCGCCCACGCGGTGATCACGTTCTCCACCCGTGCGACGGCGGCCATGCCCTCGCCCAGCGCGATCACCAAGCCGCGGATGCCCCCGTCTTTGACCAGCAGGTTGGAGCCGTTGCCGATCACCATGACCGGCGCCCCCGCCGCCCGCGCCGCCGCGATGGCCCCGACGGCCTGCTCCGGCGATTCCGGCAGAAACATCACGTCCGCCGGGCCGCCCACGCGGAAGGTGGTGTGCCTCGACATCGGCTCGTCGAGCAGTATCTGATCTTCACGCGCCATGGCGCGGAGCTTTTCCAGCAGAGAAGTCATGGCATGCCTCCGATTAAAAATTGAAGTAGATGAACGGGTTGTAGCTGCCCACCGCGATGTAGGTGATGGAGATGAAGGTCAGCGCAAGCAGGCACGCGGACCCCGCCACCTTCATCAGGTTCGGGTTCATGTGCAGCCTGTCCCGCAGAAGCTCGGGCACAGGCAGGCTGAACAGCACCCCCGCGGCGAGGAACGGCCCGTATTCCCGCAGGAACGCGCCGGTCAGCGGATTCCACAGCGGCGCGCCGCCGAGGCCGAACATCGATCCATAGAATATGCGGGCGACGTGCAAATTATCCGAGCGGATCATCACCGTGATGGTCACCACCACGAACATGGCGTAGAAGTGGCCGATCCTGTGTTCGGACATCCACTTGCCCAGCCCGGTCAGGCGCTCGATCACCAGGAAAACGCCGAAGCCGAAGCCCCACAAAAAGTAGGTCCAGGCCGCGCCGTGCCACAGGCCGGTGAGGGTCCACACCACCATCATGTTGAACACCAGCCGGGGCAGCTTCACCCGGCTGCCGCCCAGGGGGATGTAGAGGTAGTCCCGGAACCAGGTGCCCAGGGAGATGTGCCAGCGGCTCCAGAATTCCGCCACGGACCTGCAGATGAAGGGATAGATGAAGTTCTCCAGGAAGTGAAAGCCGAACATGCGCCCCAGGCCGATGGCCATGTCGGAGTAGCCGGAGAAGTCGTAGTACACCTGCATCAGGTACGCGCAGGCCGCCAGCCACGCGCTGACCACCGAGAGCTGGCTGGTCTCCAGCGCGAAGGCGGTGTCCACCAGCAGGCCCAGGTTGTTGGCCAGCAGCATCTTCTTGCACAGGCCCCGCATGAAGCGCACCGTGCCCTCGATGAAGTCGTCGAAGTTCTCCCGCCGGTTCTGGATCTCGTCCGCCACGGTCTGGTAGCGCACGATGGGGCCCGCGATCAGCTGGGGAAAGAAGGAGATGTACAGGCACACGTTCATCAGGTTCTTCTGCACCCTGCCCTTGCCCCGGTACACGTCGATCACGTAGCTCATGGCCTGGAAGGTGAAAAACGATATGCCGATGGGCAGCGTGATCTGCGGCACGGGCAGGTGAAGGCCCGTCCACTGGTTCAGGCTCGTCAGCAGGAACATCAGGTACTTGAACACGCCCAGCAGCCCGAGGTTGAACACCACCATCAGCGTGATCGCCAGCTTCGCCTGCTTTTTGTCGTCCCGCGCGCGGTCCACCCACAGCCCGAACAGCCAGTTCATGACGATGGACGCCATCATGATCGGGAAGAACTTCGGCGCGCCGAAGGCGTAGAAGCCCAGGCTCATCACCGATAAAAACACGTTGGCCGCCCTGCGCCAGCGCATCAATATGAAATAGCCGATCAGCGTCACCGGCAAGAAGTAAAACAAAAATTCAATGCTCGAAAATACCATCTGTGAAATGCTCCTCGGGAAATTATGCCAGAGTGCAGAGTGAGGGGACCCGGCCTTTCCCATTATAGAATACGCCGTTTCGTTTGTCCAGCATCAACGGGTAAAAACATAGGGCTTACGCATGAGCGGCAAAACACCGTTCCCGATGCGGCAAACCCACCGTAGGAACGCCATGGGGCGTCCGGGCGTTTCGATATGCGAGGGGTTCAAATGAAGGGACGACCTCTTCCTTCCAGATATACATATTGCAGGGACGCCCATTGGGCGCCCCTGCATGGCGTATGAATGTATAATGATGTGTTTTGAGCCGGCCCCTTCCGGTGCCCTCGCCCTCCTCAGCTGACCATCTTATAGACGGCGGCGTTGGAGAGCCAGGTCTCGCCGGTCTTATCGTTCTCGACGACGGCGCGGAAGCTCAGCGCGTCTGCGCCCTCCGCCGCCGTGGCGGGGATGCTGAACGTCCCGCCCAGGCTGTTGGCGGTGCCGGCCTTGAGGGCCTCGTCCCCCATCAGCGCCACGACGTCGTCGCCCCTGAAATCGTGGTCGGCGCCCTTGCCCATCAGCACGGCCTTCAGCGTGCAGTCGTCGAAGCCGTCGTTGGTCAGTATCCAGTTGAAGCTCAGCACGTCCCCCGGCTTGCCGTCGGGATCCGCCGTCAGCACGAGGCTGTCGTTGGCGCCCATCCACTTCTCCTCGGGGATCGACCTGACCCAGGCGCTGACCAGCGCGTCCAGCTGGGCGGGCTTGATCCAGCCCTCCGCGAACACCACGTCGTTGTCCCGGGCGAACTGGGAGAAGGCGCTGTCCAGCTTGCCGCCGTAGATGCCGTCCACTTTCCCGGTGTTGTAGCCCAGCGCGCTGAGCATGGTCTGCACCGTCTTGACCAGCTCGCCCTTATCCTTCCTGGCCAGGCTGGGCTCCGCCTTGACGGTCTCCCGCACCTCCATGCCGCACACCGTGCACTTGTAGGCCCGCTCGCCGTCGGCCTCGCGGGTCAGCGGCACCAGCGTCGTCCAGGCGCCGGGGGTGTGGGCCAGCTGCTCGATCTCCTCGGTCTCCTTGTTGTTGCAGACCTTGCAGGTGCGGCTGCGCACGCCCTTCTCGGCGCAGGTGGCCGGCTTCTCCACGACCCACTCGCCATAGGTGTGGCCCGTCTTTTCGATCTTCTTACTGCCCTTCTTGCCGCACTTCTTGCACGTGGTCACCTTTTCGCCGGGCGCGGCGCAGGTGGGCTTCTTGGTGACGGTCCACTTGCCCCACTGGTGCTTGGCCTTTTCGATCTCCTTGGTCTTCGTCGTGCCGCAGGTGGTGCAGGTGTGCTCCTTGAGGCCCGTCTTGGCGCAGGTGGGCTGCCGCGTGATGCGCCAGTCCGACCAGGTGTGTTTGTGGGGCGCGGTGCTGCTCAGGTTCTTGTTGGCGATCCAGCCGTTGCGCTTCTTGCCCTTTTTGTTGACGTATTCGATGTAGGACCAGTTGCCCTCGGTCTGGAGCACCTCGACGCTGCCGCCCTCGGGCAGGCGGCTGATGACTTCCGCTTTCTTGTTGTTGCTCTTGCGGACCTTGGCCTGATCGTTGATGACATACATCTTCACCGCCAGTGCGGACGTCGCCACCGCCGCGATCAGCAACAGCGCCACCAGCGCGGTCAACAGCTTCTTCATGGCTTTGCTCTCCTTTTGCGCTATTTCAATTTGGTAAACGCCTCGGACACCCAGCCGCTTTTGCCGCCGGTCGTCTTGACCTTGTACCAGTGGACGCCCCGGTCATCCTCGGCGCGCCTGCCCAGGTACTTTAGCTTCGCACCCTTCTTGAGGGTGCCCAGCGACTTGCCGTCCAGCCCCGGGGACTTGCGGATGTTGCACTTGCCGGTGGCGTAGACGTACTTCTTGCCGGTCTTGTAGCGGTGCACGCCCTCGTCGTCGTAGGTGGAGCGCCCGCTGCCGCCGGAGTAGTACAGTATCTTCACGTCGTCGGACTTGGTCTTTTTCAGCTGCTTGGTCTTGAACCACAGCTCGTGCTCCTCGTCCACGTACACCTTGGTCCATTTCTTGCCGAGGCCGTCCTCGGCGCAGGAGACGGAGCCCTTCTTGATGACCACGTTCGTCTTGCCGCTGCCCGCCTTTTTGTAGCCCCGGGCGTTGCCGGTGAACTTGACGTAGGTCTCCGCCAGCGCCGCGGATGACAGCGCCACCGCCAGGACCAGCAGCACGGCGATCATCTTCCTCAGGATCCTCATCGTCGAACACCCCCCTGTCGCTGTTTTTCTGACTATATACTACACCCAACCGGCCATGAAATGCCAAAATTGGCGCTTTATTTAATCATTAGTTAATCTTGTTGAAATCATATCCCTATGTCGCCAAATTGCCGTACCGAAGGCAAGGCTCGGACATGATTGACAGCCATCATCGTTCAATGCTATAATATCAACGCTGGACAATGGCCCGGAAGCACTCCCGCCGACGATACACAAAAGGCGGGAGGTGGTAGTATATGACGAACGTCGAGCTGTTGGCGCTTCTGATTTCTATCGCAAGTCTCGTGATAGCGGTTTACTCTGTTACACGTTAGATGAAAAATGCCTCCGGGTAGTTGCGATCTACTCGGAGGCTGCTTTTCCATAGACCTCTATGGCGGGGGCACTTCCCTCATCCAACTCCATTGTACAGCATTGGCGGCGGCGTGTCAAGCGTTGCCGCCTTTTTTTCGATAACTTTCTGCGTTTCACTGTCCGCTCCCCATGAGCGCCTCCTTCAGGTTGAGCGGGCCCGCCGCGGGCTCATCGCCGACGTCCTCCGCCCCGGCCTCTTCACCGGTTTTATCGGCCGTCGGCTTCCTCTGGGCCTCGCGCAGATTGATCACGCGGTCGCGGGTGCCGTAGGTATCGTAGATGTACGCGCCGATCTCCTTATCCTTGCCGAAGCCGAGCATGTAGTCGCAGGCGTCGATCTCCTCGTTGCTGAATATCTGGTCCAGCTTGCGCACCTGCACGTCGTCAGCCAGCATCAGGCAGTTGATCATGTTGTACAGAAAGCCCATGTCCTTGGAATCCTGGTCGATCAGCACGTAGTACTTCGCCTCGGGCGCGACCCCGTAGTCGGACACCAGCGTCTCCAGCGTCTGCCGGTACTCGGCGCGGGTGGCGGCCTCCTCGGTGTCGGTGCGCAGGTACTGGGAATACTTGGGCATGCCGGAGACCACGATGGCCAGCACGCAGGCGGCGCAGCAGGCGGTCGTCCATTTTTTGCCGTTCTTCACGTCCCTGAGCTGCTCGGACAGCAGTATCATCGCCATCACCAGGACGCCCGTGGAGAATATCAGTATCGTGCCGTGATACCGGGGATAGCTGGCCAGCCGCACGGCCTCCTTCTCCGACATGGTGAAGATGTACATGGCCGTCATGCCCACCTGGTAGAGCAGATAGCACACCGCGCCGTAGATCAGCAGCGTCCTGACCGTGCGCGCCTTCTTCAAAAGCACCCACGCCGCAACGCAGGCGGCCACCGTAAGCACGAACACCGCCAGGTACGGGTTGGCAAAGGAGAATACCTCCTGCACCATCTTGGTGATGATGGTGCGCACGGACCCGGCGCGCTTGTTCATCAGCATGCGCTTGAAGTTGTCGATGGACATGGAGTGCTGGGCCATCATGCCGGACTCATACACGTAGGCCACGTGCCGGTTCCACAACAGCAAAAACGCGAACGGCGCCACCAGCGCCGCCAGGCCCTTTTTGAAGCCGCCCCACAGGAACACCAGGAGCACCACGAACAGCACGAACAGCGCGCCGCTGTTCTTGACGGTAATCAAAAACGTCAGCCAGGGGATCACGTAGAAGCCCTTTTTCCTCAGTTCCCTGCCGTAGTACACGCAGAAGGACGCCGCGCCCAGCCCCACGAAGGCCAGCGCGCTGTCCACCAGCAGCTGGTCGAAGTTGTTGTCCACGCACAATAGCAGCATCGGCCCCACGAAGCCCAGCACCTTCGCCGGAGTGTTCTTCGCCAGGCCCAGGAAGCCCGTGAACATCGCCGCGGCGCAGGCCCAGTGGGCCAGCATCTGGAACCACTCGGCGCGTATGCCGGAGATCTTCGCAAAGTAGTAGATCAGCGCCCCCGCGCCCAGCGGGTAGGACTGGAAGCGGATGTAGCTGTCCGTGAAGTTGGGGAAACGGTCCTTCGTCAGCATGTGCTTGACCGCCAGCCCCCAGTGGGTGAAGTTGTCCAGATGGATGAAGTGGCAGCCCCACAGCCGCGCCACCAGTATGGCGCACATCATCAGGAAGAACGCGCCGCCCAGCGACAGCGTCAGCCCCTGCTTCTCCCTGACGAAGGTCCATACAAGGCAGAAAAGCCCGCCCAGGCACACCAGTATCGCCGTCTCCGGCAGCACATTCAAGAGCCCGGCCAAAAACATCACGCTGCCGATGCTCACAAAGGTGAAGCCTATGGACAGCTCCGGCGCGATTTTGCGGCTGAAATACCGCATGTAGCCGAACATCGACGCGCACAGCGCGATCAGCCGGATCGCCTTAAAGATCATCTTCCATCTCTCCCATATCGTATTGAAGCCCTGTCCACCCGCCCGGCGGCGTAGAAGAACAACAGGTTGTACACCGAGGCGTCGGTGAACAGCAGCGTCTCCACCAGCGGCAGCAGCAGCAGCGTGCCCACCAGCACGGCGAACATGTAGCCGCCCGCGTCCGTCCCGGCCGGGGCCACCAGCGCCCGCGCCGTCGGTTTGATCAGCAGCGCCAGCGTGCCCAGCAGGCACAGCAGCATGAACACGCCGCCCCGGGCCAGCACCTCCAGATACCCGCTGTGCAGGTGCAGCGCGGGGTAGCGCTCCGGGTTGTAGGCCTTCATGCGCTCGATGATGTCGTCCGAGCCCATGCCCAGCAGCATGTCCGCGGGGTGGTGGATCAGGTAGTCCACGCCGTTTGACCATATCGCGCCGCGGCCGTTGCTGAGCACGTCAAAAAGCCCCGCGGACATGGTGCGGGGCACCATCACGCCGTCGGCGATCTCCGTGGCCTCGTCGACGACCACGTCCTCGATGCGGTCGACGTACTTCTTTTCCTCCGCGTTCTGCTTCATGCTCTCCAGCAGATTGGGCTCGGCGGCCGCGCTCATGCGGCTGGCCGCGAACACGTCCACGGTGAACACGCCGCTGACCAGCAGCACCGTCAGCACCAGCGTCACGCCCCAGGCCGCCGCGCCCACGAGCGCGCGCCGGGGATGGTCCGCCCATTTCAGCCAGACGGCGCGAAACGCCATCGCCCCCAGGCCCAGGCCCAGGGCGATCTGGGCGGTGCGGGACTGGCTGTGCGCCAGCGCCATCAGGTCGGCGACGACGATCACCCACAACAGCGCCTTCTGCCACCGGCGCCCGGGGGCGTACAGGCAGTAGATCGCGCACAGCATGCCGATGACGGCGCATCGGCCCGTGCTGTTGGGGTGCATCAGCGCCCAGATGCGGTCGCCGACCAGCCCCGGCATCTGTATGCCCAGCTTGGAGGGCAGCCAGTCCGCCTCGATGGGGCGTCCGGTGAACACCGTCGCCACCGCGGGCACGAGGTACGTCAGCCAAAGCCCCGCGATCAGCAGGCACAGCATGCGGCCCTCCCGCAGCAGGTGCGCCTCGTCCGCGCCCTCAGGGATGATCCCCGCCACCAGCATCGCGCCGCAGGCGTGGGTCAGCGTCACCACGCCCCTGAGCGTGCGGTTTTTACTGTATTGCAGCATCTCGCCGCCGCGCGCGCCGCGCCGGGCCACCTGCTTGACCCCCCAGGGCAGCCACTCCGGATGTCCGAAGAACTCCGTGAGGACCGTCAAGAGCAGCGCGGTCAGCGCCGCCGCCAGCACCGCGAAGCACAGCCGCCAGACCCTCCGGCGTCCCGCGTCGCCGCCGAAGGCCCTGCACCCGGCCCACACGGTCATAAATCCCAGCGCCAGCACCGCGAGTCCCCTCGGGGACAGGTTGCCGTTGCGCAGCGCCGAGAGCATATAAAACCCCGCCATGCCAAAGAGCAGGCCGTTTCGGACGTTCAGGCGCGTCTGCCCGCGCGCCAGCGCCCGCGCAACCAGCAGCACCGCCCAGGGCAGGAACACGAACGCCGTGCCGTAGAGGTACACGTCCCAGTTCACGCAGCTCGCCCAGTACAGTATCACCGCGAGGAACAGGCAGAGCGTCCGCGCCCACATCCAGCCCCTCGTTTCCATCCGCGTCGGCATGGGATATCCTATCTCCTTCTACTTTATACACCGCGTATTATATCATGCCCCCTGTCGCGTGTCAATGACGCCCACTGGACATCCCCGCGGCGGCGTGGTATACTGTATATGATACTGTTGTTTGGGAAAAATGATCGTCACCGTCAATCGTTTCCCGCGATTTGTTAACAGTGAGTTGATAAAAGGCTGGTATACTGTCCCCGTAAGGCAGGCTGGCCTTCGATCCGAATCCCCCCTCAACCTACTCCCCTTCCTCAATTCGGAGTTCGGATTCGTTTCACCCTTCAACGATCCGCGGGGGCACAGCCTGCTTTTTTTGCGCGCTTTTTTATTGAACAGAGGGAGACGGGAGCATGCTGCATTTCATCTGCAATCCATTGTCGGGCGACAGCGCGGGCGAACGGGCCTGCCGGGCCATCGAGCCCCTGCTTCGGGAGGCGCCCCACGCCTTTCACATCACCCGCGCCCGCGGGGAAGCCACGGCCATCGCGCGGCAGCTGACCTCGAGCCCCGATGAGGCGGATATCATCGCCATGGGCGGCGACGGCACGCTGCACGAGGTGCTCAACGGCCTGCGCGACCCGTCCCGCGTGCGGCTGGGACTCATCCCCTGCGGCAGCGGCAACGACTTCGCCGCCACGGCGGGCATCCCGACGGACCCGGCCCGGGCGCTCAGCCTCATACTGACCGGCGCGGCGAAGCCCACCGACTACCTCGATTGCGCCGGGACGCGGGGCATCAACGCCATCGGCACGGGCATCGACGTGGACATCCTCCGCCGCTACGCCTCGATGAAGCGGCTCAAGGGCTCCGCGGCCTACCTGGCCTCGCTGATACTGACCGTCGCGTCCTACGCGCCCCGCCGGTTCAGCGAAGTCGCCGACGGCCAAACCCTGCCCCACGAGGCGCTGATCGCCTGCGCCGCCAACGGCAAAAGCTTCGGCGGGGGCATCCCCATCGCCCCGGAGGCCGAGATCGACGACGGGCTGCTGGACGTGGTCATCGTCGACGGCATCAAAAAGCCCGCCATCCCCGGCGCCTTCATCAAGCTGATGAAGCGGCGGGTGCTGACGCTCAAGCAGACGTCCTTCAAGCGCCAGACCCGCCTGACCGTGATCGCCGACACCCCCATGCCCCTCCAGATCGACGGTGAAATCTACGAAAACCTGCCCTTCGACGTCCGCCTGATCCACGGGGAACTCCGGTTTTACAGGCCATAAAAGGGGCGCTTCACCGAAACGTGAAGCGCCCCTTCAAAAATGAACGACGGCTCAGTTTGTCTTTACCCATAATCATTCTCCCTCCTGCCTTGACTTTTCCATCACCATAGCCTGCAATCCGAGACAAGTCCCTGACATATGTCCTGTTTGGAGATTAAGGTATAAAGAAAATATACCGTCCAACGCGGCCTTGAGAAAGTGATAAGCCATGATCGAATCATTGAAATGGACGAGGACGCCAAGGAATTCATTACTGCGGAGGAACGGGTACAGGGCGGGGGGCAGATTTCACAGTTGCCGATATTCCTGTTTTATGGTAGAATGGTATCAAAGGATACAATACCGGTATAAAAGCGTGCGCCCATCGTCGTCGGCGCGCCGTTTATCGTGATCGGGGCATTGTATTATGCCGATATCCATCCCTCGCTGGAGGCGGCGGAAAGGGCATGAACAACGACCCCGGGCTGTGTATCGGCTGACTGCATTAAAGACGGAGGCTCAATACCAATGAAAAAGAAGCTCATCATCGCCGGCGTGATCATACTCGTCACCGCCATCGCCGCCCTGGTCATCTACTGGGAGACCACGCACGGCAATCGCCGCCTGATCGATACGAAGAACCGTTTCGACCGCGCGATCATTTCCCTCCCGAACGGCGAGGCGGTCGAGGGGAGGGTATCCTCCTGGCTCGATTACAACGATTCGGACGTCGTGCTGATCACGATGGACGGGAAGACCTACCTGACGCATTACAGCAATGTCGTGCTGATTGACGATTGAGGCTTGACTCGCGGCATCCGGACGACGCGGCCGCCGGGCCGCCGTCCGCGCGTCGAGAGATCATAAATCCCCGCATCCCGGGAGCCTTCCCTTACCGGAAAGGCAAAAGGACGTATACTGCACAGGAGGGCATCACAGATGTATTCTTTCTCACCCGAGGTCAGAAAAGCGCTGGAGGCCATGCCGGTCCCGCTGGCCTACTACACGCGCGACGATAAAGGCCATATTGAGGTGGCGCTCGTTTCCGACGGCCTCTGCCAAATGATGGACGCCGATCGGGAGAAGCTCACCGCGCTTCTGAACGGCAGCCTGTTTGACCGGGTCCATCCCGACGATGTGGACCGGCTCATGCGCACCGTCAGGGAGTTTGCCGCGCGCCTTTGCGGATATGACGTCATCTATCGCGGGAAATACAATCCGGATGACGACTACCATTACATCCATTCCATCGGCCGGTTCCAGCCGACGCCGGACGGCAGCGACCTCGCCGTTTTCGTCTATGCCGATATCTCCGAGAGCCAGAGCGAAAGCAAGATGCTTCTGGAAAGCTATGAAATACTCCGGAAGGATCATTTCTATATGGACTCCCTCACCGGCCTGCCAAACACCAATTATGTCCATGAGTTTGCGGACGACAGGGTCGAACGCATATATAAGAACGGCCGGGAAGCCGCCGTGCTGTATTTTGACGTGCGGGGCTTTCGCGCCTATAACGGCCAGTATGGCTACGAGCAGGGCGACGCGCTGCTTCGATTGGTCGCGGACGTGTTGAAGGGGGAATTCCCCGGCGCGATCGTCTCCCGCGGCTCGCAGGATCACTTCGTCGTTATCACGGATTATACCGATGTGGATTCCCTCACCGCCAGGGTGGAATCGGCAAACGGCAAGATAAAGGCCGGGGCGTTTGGCAACACGATGGGCATCCAGGTCGGCATCTGCCTGTGCAACGAGGATATGGACACCGTTACGGCGCTGGAACACGCCAGCCACGCGCACAAGCAGATCGGCACCGATCTGAACAGGGTTTACGCCATCTATACCCGTAAAACGGATGAAAAGTACTGGGAACAGCAGTATGTGCTGGAGACGTTTGACACCGCCCTGGAGCAGGAATGGATCAAGATCTACTACCAGGCCATCATGAGGACGAAGACGGGGAAGGCCGCCGCGCTGGAGGCGCTGGCGCGCTGGGTCGATCCCATCCGGGGGATCATCAGCCCCGGGGAATTCATCCCCGTGCTGGAAAAGTATCATCTATTATATAAACTGGATCTCTACATGGTGGAGCAGTTCCTCAAGGAGATACCGAAGCGCGCCGAGGTCGGCCTGCCGATCATACCGATTTCCGTCAACTTCTCGGCCCAGGATTTCGACCATGCCGACGTGGTCGGGGCGCTCAACAAGCTGTTTGAGAAATACGGCGTGGGAAAGGACAGCATCATCGTTGAGATAACGGAGCAGGATGTCGCAACGGCGACCGACCATTTCAAGCAGCAGCTCCTCGATTTGCGCGCCAACGGCTACCGCCTGTGGCTGGACGATTTCGGAAGCGGCTATTCTTCGCTCAATGCGCTCAGCCAGTTCGACGTGGACGTGATAAAGTTCGACCTGGAATTCCTCCGGCATCTGGACGACCACAACGGCGCCAACCGCCACATCATGAAATCCTTCGTCGAGCTGGCCGCAAAGCTCGGCATACGGACCCTGGCGGAGGGCATGGAGACGGAGGAGCATCTGAAATTCCTCCGCGAAATCGGCTGTGAATTTGCGCAGGGATTCTATTACTACAAGCCGGAATCCCTCGCCTCGATCATCTACAAGATGCGCAAGGGCAGCAAGACCATCACGTGTGAGATGCCCGAGGAGCGGAAACGGCTCCGGGAGGAATGGAAGAAGGCCAATGCCGTGCCTGCTTTGTGAATACTGTCTCAGGGGTGTGACAAGGCAAAATGATCAAACGCTACGCTTTATTCCTGGCGGGCCTCTTCGTGGCTTCGCTGGGAGTCGCGTTTTCCACGAAAACCGGCCTCGGCACATCGCCGGTGGCGTCGGTGCCGTACTCGATCTCCCTGGTGAACCGCGCGCTGTCCTTCGGCTGGTGGCTGAACCTTCTCAGCCTTGCGCAGGTCGCCGTCCAGGTCGCCCTGCTCCGCAGGCGCTGCAAGCCGCTGGAAATCATCGTCCAGACCGCCGTGGCGCTTCTGTTCGGCTACCTGACGGATTTCTCCTGCAAGCTCCTCATCGGCGTCAACCCGGTTTCGTATCCGGCGCGCTTCGCGGTGATGCTCATTGGCGGCTGCGTTCTCGCCCTCGGCATCTGGATACAATACAGGGCCGGCGTTGCGATGATGCCGGGAGAGGCCATGAACCGGGCCGTCAGCATCGTCACGGGGAGACGCTATGAAAACGTGAAGGTGTTTTTCGATGTGCTGTATATCGCGGCGGCGACGCTGATCTGTCTGGTCTTCGTGGGAAAGCTGTCCGGCGTTCGGGAAGGCAGTGTGATCGCCGCGATACTGGTCGGCAACATGGTTAAAGTATATAACTGGATGTTTGACAGGCTTGCGGGGAGCAAGGCATGAAGTACCGATCTAAGGGGTGCCATATGAATTACCTGAATGATTTCCTCCGTCAGGAGACGCCGAAGCACGGCAAGGACATGCCGGGCTACTATCACAGGGCGCTCTTTTTGAGCGAGGTGATGCTCGCCGTCTATTTCCTGGCGAGCGCCGTGGTGTTGTTTCCCACCGCAGGCAATGTTTTCTGGGTTCCGGTCGCCTTCCTGGTCATAACGGTCGTCATCATAGCGTTCCTCAACGATATGAGCGCGACGGAGAACCTGATCTGCTTCAGCGCGATGGTCGTACTGTGGCAGGCCTGGTTTATCCATATGTTTGGATGGGTCACGGGCGGGGCGATCATACTCGTCCCGATACTCTCCCTGGCCTATTTCAATATCTATGTGTCGCCGATGGGAAAGATCGCCTGCTCCCTGGGGCTGGTCGTATTTCGCATTGCCTCGTTTGCCTATTCGCTGAGGCATGTGCCCGTCAGCGCCCTGGACAGCACCACCAGTCTCTGCTTCCAGGCCTTTCACAGCGTCGTTTCGCTGGCGATTCTCTCATTGAACTTCATACTTTTCAGCTCCAGTATCCAGTCGAGCGAAAGGCTGCTCATCCTCAACAACCAGGAGCTGTACAAGGAGGCCGGGACCGACCCGCTGACGGGACTGCCGAACCGCAGGGCGATACTTGATGTGATCGATGAGTACCGGAACGCCAACCCGGACGCCTCCTTCGCCATTGCGATAGCGGACATCGACTATTTCAAAAAGGTCAACGATACCTACGGCCACAACTGTGGGGATTATACGCTAAAGGAGCTGTCCCGGCTGTTCCTGACCGTCGGCGCGGGCAAATACACCGTCTGCCGCTGGGGCGGAGAGGAGTTCTGCTTCTTCATGCCGGGGATGAATATAGATCAGGCCGGGCGCGTGATGCAGGACCTGAACGGCGCCGTAAAGGATATGCCCCTGCATTTCGGGGATACCGACTTCTCGATCACCATCACCATCGGCGTGGAGGAGTACGACTTCAAGTCGCCGACGGAGGCCATCGTGGACAGGGCCGACCGCAAGCTCTACATGGGCAAGGTCCACGGGCGAAACCAGGTCGTGGTTTAGCCCTTGAGGCAACGGCCATGGCCTTCAACGGTCCCGCCGTTTGAGCCAGGTAATGCGCGCGTCAAACAATACTCATTTATGATGCCAAAACGCTTAATTCTTTGCAGCATTTGTCATAACATATGAATGTTTTGTTAATTCTATGGACTGTTTCTGTGAACTGTGATATAGTATTGTTAAATCGAAGTACCGGTGTCGGGAATCATTTTAGCCGCAAAACGGCTGGAATATGTATAAGGAGGTTACCCGTATGAAGAAGATCCTGGTTTTGGCCCTCGCCATGATGCTGATCGTGTCGTCGATGGCCGCGCTGGCGGAGATCCCCGAGCTGACCAAGGAGCCCCTCGAGATCCTGCTGTGGGACATCGCTCCCGAAGAGCCCAACAAGTCCATCCAGGAGGGCGCTGTGCAGCGCTTCATGGCGGACTATCCGAACATCACCGTCAAACAGGTCCACCAGCAGAACGACAATTACAAGCAGCAGCTGGTCGTGGCGATGAGCGCCGGCGAATGCCCCGACATGTACATCCACTGGGCGGGCGGCCCGATGGCCGAGTACTACAAGTCCGGCTTCGTGAACGACCTGACCGAGATGTACAACAAGTACGACCATCCGGACTTCATCGACGCCGCCGTGGCCCAGGCCACCTATGACGGCAAGATCCTGGCGATCCCCTTCGGCGGACTGTCCGGCTGCGACATCTTCTACAACAAGTCCATCTTTGCCGAGGTCGGCATCGAGGTCCCCAAGACCATCGACGAGCTGGAAGCGGCCTGCGACAAGCTCCTCGAGGCGGGCTATGTGCCCTTCTCCCTGGCCAACGGCTCCAAGTGGACCGGCTCCATGTACTACATGTACCTGGTCGCCCGCCACTCCGGCAACGCCGAGTTCGACGCCGCCTATGACGGCACCGGCTCCTTCACCTCCGAGGCCTTCATCTGGGCCGGCGAGAAGATCCAGGATTGGGTGAAGAAGGGCTACTTCAACGACGGCTTCAACAGCATGATCACCGACAACGGCGAGGATCGCGCCCTGATGTACAACAACACCTGCGCGATGATGCTGCACGGCTCCTGGCAGGTCGGTTCCGTCATGACGGATAATATGGACTGGTACAAAGCCAATTTCGGCACCTTCCGCTTCCCGGAGGACACCGAAGCCGCGGCCAAGGGCGTGCCCCAGGACGTCGAGATCGGCACCGCGGTCGGCAACGCCTTCTCCTTCAACTGCTGGAAGGAAGACGGCTCCGTCGATCAGGAGAAGCTGGACGCCTGCTACGTGCTGGCCACCCAGTACTACAGCGACGACGAGTACAACGCGATGCAGGTCGAGTATGGCCGCACCCCGTCCATCAAGGGCTTCGACCAGGTGGAGGACGAGAACATGAAGGTCGTCATCGGCACCTTCTTCAACGCCTCCAACGTGCAGCTGTGGTATGACCAGTATCTGCCCGCCTCCGTCACCGAGGTGCACAAGGACTGCATGACCGAGCTGTTCGGCCTGACCAAGACGCCCCAGGAGATCGGCGAAATGCAGGATGCGGCCATGGCTGCCGCCCGCGAAGGCTGATCAGGCGAACACGGAATGCCTTAGGCATACGTGCGGAATACCCGCAGGAATTTCCCTGCGGGTATTCTTGCATGAGGTCGATCGAATGCGCCGCGCCAGCCGACGGTCAACCGGATAGCGCACAGTGGACGGGCGGTTGCCGGGGCGCATTGGAGGATAACAAAAAGGAGGCGGATGCGATATGGGAAACAAATCCAGAAGGATTCTGGCGGAGACGTCGCAGAAGGGTACGGCGCTGGCCGCGACGCTGTTCCTCGCTCCGGCGCTGATACTGATCGCCATGTACATGATCTACCCCGTGATCGATACCTTCGTCACCAGCCAGTACCAGTGGAACGGCATCTCCGCGGACAAGATGTTCATTGGCCTGGAAAACTGGAAGACGCTGTTCAAGGACTACAAGTTCTGGGATTCCTTTGTCCATAACCTGATCGTCATGGTGTTCTCGATACTTTTGCAGATCCCGCTCGGGCTCATGCTGGCGACGTTCCTCGACAGCGTGGGGCGCAGGTCAAACATCTTCAAGATCATATGGTTCCTCCCCTACCTGATGAGCTCGGTCGCCATCGCGTTTTTGTTCAACTACATCCTCGGCACCAACGACGGCCTGTTCACCTCCCTCGCCACGATGATCAACGGCAAGCGGACGATCGTCGACCTGCTGGGCAAGAGCCCGCAGGCGCTGTTCGCGGTCATCGGCGTCATGGCCTGGCAGTTCACGCCGTTTTACATGGTGTACTTTATCGCCGGTTATTCCAATATCTCCACCTCGCTGTATGAGGCGGCGATCATCGACGGCGCGAACCGCCGACAGTACCTGTTCAAGATCGCCATTCCGCTGCTGGGCCCGATTTTCAAGACGGCCTGCACCATGTCGATGATCGGCTCCCTGAAATACTTCGACATGATCTGGAACATGACCCAGGGCGGTCCCGCCGGCGGCACCGAATTGATGGCGACCTATATGTACAAGCTGTCCTTCCAGCAGTGGAAGATGGGCTACGGCTCCACCGTGGCCGCCGGCATGTTCATATTGATCACCGTCATCGCGCTGCTGTTCCAGAAGGTATTCGTCGTAAAGGAGGATTATTGACATGACCAACGATGTCAAATTGGCGCAGCAACAGCTTGACGAGCGAAAGTACCGGCGCGAGCGGGTCAAGAGCCGCGTCGCGTGGGGCTTTGCGTGGTTTTTCGCGTGCCTTTGGATGCTGATCGCGCTGGTTCCCTTCGCCTTTATGGTCTTCAACTCCTTTCGCAAGCAGTTTGACATGTTCGTGCAGGGCGTGTTCCACCTGCCGGAGCCCTGGTATTTTGCAAACTACCCGAACATCATACAAAACGGCTTCTTCGGCTATTTCGCCCGCTCGGTGCTGATCGTGGCCATCTCGCTGGTGCTGATGCTGATCATATCGTCCTTCGCGGCCTATCCGCTCTCGCGCATGAAGTTCAGGCTGCGCAACTTGATCTATGCCGGCATCATCGCCATGATGTCGATCCCGATGCACGTGACGCTGATACCGATCTTCAAGATGACCAACTGGATGGGCCTGTATGACAACAAGTACGCGCTGATCGGGCCATACGTGGCCTTCGCGCTGCCGATGGCGGTATTCATACTGACCGGCTTCATGATGACCATCCCCCGCGAGGTCGAGGAGGCCGCGGTCATCGACGGCTGCAACAAGTACAGCATGTTCTTCCGCATCATACTGCCGCTGTCCAAATCGGGCCTCAGCACGCTGGCCATCTACAACGGCGTCTCGATGTGGAACGAGTTCGCCTTTGCGAATACGCTGCTGCTGTCGGCCGACCAGAAGACGCTGCCGCTGGCGCTGGGCCAGTTCAAGGGCGAGCACGCCATGGACATGCCGCTGATGCTCGCGGTGCTGGTGCTCTCGGCGCTTCCGATGATCATACTTTTCATCATCTTCCAGGACAAGCTGGTCAAGGGCATGATGGCCGGCGCGGTCAAGGGCTGATCTGCAATCATTGAAACGAGGAGGAAACGGATTATGATACTCTACGTCAACGCCAACGCATCCCGGGACGGCAACGGCTCCAGGGCCATGCCCTTTAGGCACATCGACGACGCGGCGCGCGTGGCCGTGGCGGGGGATGAGATCCTCGTCGCGCCGGGCGTCTACCGCGAGAAGGTGACCCCCCGCCACGGCGGCACGGAGGATAAGCGCATCGTCTACCGCTCCGAGGAACCCCTGGGCGCGGTGATCACCGGCGCGGAGCCGCTGACCGGCTGGAAGCCCTTCAAGGGCGACGTGTGGGTCAACCGCGTGGACAACGGCGTATTCGGGCGCTACAACCCGTATACCGAGATGGTCTGCGGCGACTGGTACTTCGCCCCCACCGTGCGCCACACCGGCGCGGTGTTCCTCAACGACCGCATGATGTACGAGACCGTCACGCTGGAGGAATGCGAGAAGGCAGAGGCCGACCCCTGCGCGTTCGACGCCGAACTGTCGACCTGGAAGTGGTATACCGAGCAGGACGGGAACGAGACGGTGCTCTACGCCAACTTCAAGGGTCTTGACCCCAACGCACAGAAGGTGGAGATACTGGTTCGGCGCAACTGCTTCATGCCCGATGAAAACGGTATCAACTACATCACCGTGTCCGGCTTCGACATCAACAAGGGCGCGACCACCTGGGCCCCGCCCGCGGCGTACCAGGACGGCCTGATCGGGCCGCACTGGTCGAAGGGCTGGATCATCGAGGACTGCGCAGTCTGGGGCAGCAAGTGCTGCGGCATCTCGCTGGGCAAGTACCGCGACCCCGAGAACGACATGTACTTCTACACGAAGCACGTCAAGTCCCCCACCCAGATGGAGCGCGACGCCGTGTGCCGCGGCCAGTACCACGGCTGGCTCAAGGAGAAGGTGGGCGGCCACATCATCCGCCGCTGCCACGTGCACCACTGCGAGCAGACCGGCATCGTGGGCCGCATGGGCGCGGTGTTCTCCACCATCGAGGACTGCCACATCCACCACGTGTGCAACTCCCAGCAGCTCGGCGGCGCGGAGACGGCGGGCATCAAGCTGCACGCCGCCATCGACGTCACCATCCGCCGCAACCACATCCACCACTGCATCATGGGCGTGTGGCTGGACTGGGAGGCCCAGGGCGCGCGCATCAGCCAGAACCTGCTGCACGACAACCAGCGGCCCGAGGGCACGCCGCTGGCCGAGGGCGCGATGTTCAACAACGACGTGTTCATCGAGGTGGGCCACGGCCCGACGCTCATCGACAACAACGTGATGCTGTCGAAGCTGTCCGCGGCCATCCCCAGCGAGGGCGTCGCCTTTGTGCACAACCTGATCTGCGGCGCGTTCGGCCTGATCAACTCCGGCGTGGACAGCGTGGTCAACGGCCAGCGCGAGCCCCGCTACACCCCCTACCACATAAGGCACCGCACCGAGGTCGCGGGCTTCATGACCATACTGCACGGCGACGACCGCGTCTACAATAACATATTCGTGCAGAAATGGCCCGTCACCGACGGCGCCAGGACGCCGCAGAACAACGATTACGAGGTGGCGGGCACCGCGTGCTTCGACATCTTCCCGAGCTATGAGGATTGGATCTCCAACTTCATGATGGGCAGGGAGCCGGACATGCGGCATCTCGCGCAGTTCCACTTCGGCCACCTGCCGGTGTGGGTGTCGGGCAACGCCTACTTCAACGGCGCCACCGTCAGCAGACACGAGGCGCACGGCCTGGCGGACCGCGACGCGAAGGTGACGGTCGAAATCGTCGAAAAGGACGGAAGGCCGGTGCTCAAAACCAATGTCTACGACTTCCTGGGGGATTTCCGGGACGGCATCGTCACCAGCGACACGCTGGGCTGCGCCTTTGAGCCGGAGCAGCGCTTCGAGAACCCCGACGGCACGCCCATCACCTTCGACCGGGACTACTTCGGCGCCCATCGCGGGCTGGACACCCTGCCCGGGCCGTTCGCCGAGGGCGAAGGCGAGCGCTTCGTCTGGTAGAAAAATCGATGTATGGATCCGTTTCCGCGGGGTGCGGTCGACGCCCCCGCGGGAATGTGTTTTAGTAGGCAAAGGCGATCATTCAATACCGGGAGGCTCTGTTGACCGATATGAACAGGACGCATATGACGGGCAAAAGGATTTACCAGATTTACGGCAGCGACGCCTGCGACATGACCCTCCGGCTGCTGGAGGCGTCCGGTGCCATCGCCCAGGTCCCCGCCGGCGGCAGCGTGGCGCTCAAACCGAACCTGGTGGTGGCCGGCACGCCGGAGAGCGGCGCGGTCACCCACCCGGGCGTGCTGTCGGGGTGCATCGAATACTTTCGGGAGCAGGGTGTTAAGGACATCAGCGTCATCGAGGGGAGCTGGGTCGGCGATGAGACCCTGCGCGCCATGCGCCGCGCCGGTTATGATAAGGTATGCAAAAGGTACGATGTGCCGTTTTACGATCTGAAAAAGGATAAGACGCGCCCCGTGGAGACCGCCGTCGGGAAGATCGACGTCTGCTGCCGGGCGCTGGACGCGGGCCTTCTGGTGGACCTGCCGGTGCTGAAGGGGCACTGCCAGACGGTCATGACCTGCGCGCTCAAGAATTTGAAGGGCTGCCTGCCCGACCGGGAGAAGCGGCACTTCCACGCCATGGGGCTGACGAAGCCCATCGCGGCGCTGGGCGCGGCGCTCAAGCCCCGGCTGATCGTCGTGGACAGCATCTGCGGCGACTTGAATTTTGAGGAGGGCGGCACCCCCGTCGAGACCGACCGCATGTACCTCGGCACAGACGCCGTGCAGATCGACGCCTACGGCGCGCGCCTCATGGGACTGTCGCTGTCCCAGGTACCGTACATCGAGCTGGCCGAACGCTACGGCGGCGGCAGCGCGGCGCTGGATGAGGGCGACATCGTCAACCTGAACGCGCCCAGCGATGTCAGCACCTATCCCAGGCCCTCCGGCACCGTGGCAAAGCTCACGCGGCGCGTCAAACAGGACCGCGCCTGCTCCGCGTGCTTCGCCAACCTCGTGCGGGCGCTGTACGCCTCAGGCTACGGCAATGATCTGGATATCTGTATCGGCCAGGGCTTCCAGGGCAGGACCTTCGACGGCTTTGGCGTCGGCCGCTGCTGTAAGGGCGCGACCCACTGCGTCATGGGCTGCCCCCCGACCGCCGAGCAGATCGCCAACGCTTTGGAGGACCTTGCCTGGAATGATAGCAATCTTCAAAAATAATAGCTTTGGGCGATGAGGGCATCGCCCCTACGGGTGGTGATCTTGTAGGGGCGATGCCCTCATCGCCCGAGCAGTATTATTGCAGATTGCTATAAGGAACCTCTCCGCCCCTGACGCTTCGCCAGGCGCCTCCCACTCCCTCCGTCTCGGTTTCGCCGAGCCACCTCCCTCCAAAGGATTTCTTTTGCGGTATACTGCTGGTTCTTTTCGGGATTTATGTCATCATCGATTCCCTGAACATGAAGGTCTACAACACCTTCATCGACGCCCCCGGCTTCTTCCCCACGCTCATCGGCTCGGTGCTGATACTGCTGGGCGCGGTGCTGGCCTTTATCGGCTTCAAGCTGGGCGGCGCGAGGGAGCTTAAGGAGGTCTGCAACGGGACGTTCCTGAAGCAGTTTATTACCAGCGATTCCACGGTCCGCGTGGTCATACTGGTGGCCATGATGGTCGTTTACATCTACGTGCTGCTGGGCCGCATTCACTTTATCATCGCCACGTCGATCTACCTGATCGCCAACTTCCTGTACCTGAAGGCGACGAAACAGTGGTGGCTGGGCATAATCATCGCGGTGGCGATGTCCGTGATCGTGTTCTATGCGTTCAAGCTGGGCTTCGGCATCAGCATGCCTTAAGGAGGTGTGTGGGACATGAGTGAATTGTTAAAGCAACTGAGCCTGGTCGGCCAGGCCGCGGGCGGCGTGTTCAACGGCATCAACCTGCTGATCGTCGCCGGCGCGGTGCTGCTGGGCCTGGTGGTCGGCGCGATTCCCGGCCTCACCGGCACGATGGCGCTGGCGCTATTGATCAACCTGACGTACAAGCTGCCCTCGGACCAGGCCGTGGCCTTCATGCTGGGCGTGTACGTCGGCGCGGTTTCCGGCGGCCTGTTCTCCGCCATCATGCTGAACATCCCCGGCACGCCGAACGCGGCGGCCACGGCGCTGGACGGCTATCCGCTGGCGAAATCGGGCAAGGGCGGCAAGGCGCTGTTCGGCGGCGTGTTCGCCTCCTGCCTGGGCACGCTGCTGTCCGTCGTCATCATGATGGTGGCCACGCCGTTCCTCTCGAAGATCGCGCTGAAATTCGGCAAGTGGGAGATGTTCCTGCTGGCCGTGTTCGGCATCACCATCTGCGGCAACCTGTCCGTGGACTGCTCGCCCCTGAAGGGCTGGCTTGCCGGCTTCATGGGCTTCTTTGTGGCGATGATCGGCGTGGAGTCGATCTACAACGCCGCCCGCTTTACCTGGATCGCCCCGCTGCGCAGCGGCGTCGAGCTGATCCCGGCGCTGATCGGCATCTTCGGCATCGCTGAGGTGCTCTCGGTACTGCAGGACAGGACGCCGTTCCAGGTCAACTCGGACATGGGCTCGATACTACCCAATAAGGAAGAGCTGAGGATGCTGCTGCGCCCGCTGATCCGGTCGTCGCTGATCGGCTGCGGCATCGGCGCCATCCCCGGCGCCGGCGAGGATATCGCCGCGTGGCTGTCCTATTCCACCGGCAAATCCCGCGACAAGGACAAGGCCAACTTCGGCAAGGGCAGCTTCGCCGGCCTGGCCTGCTCCGAGACGGCCAACAACGCCTGCATCCCGGGCGCCATGATCCCGATGCTGACCCTGGCGATCCCCGGCTCCACACAGGCCGCCATGTTCCTGGCCGCGCTGAACCTGCACGGCGTGCAGCCCGGCCCGATGCTGACCGTGAAGGCCCCGGCGTTCATGTACACCGTCGGCCTGACGCTGGCCGTCGCCGCCATCGTGATGGTGGGCCTGGCGCTGGTGCTGACCAAGCCCATGGTCCGGATACTGCAGATCAACCGCAAGGTGCTGATGCCCATCATCGTATCGCTGACGGTGGTCGGCGCCTATGCCTCCCGCTCCAACCTGTTTGACGTGAAGCTGATGCTGGTGTTCGGCCTGCTCGGCTTCTTCCTGAGGAAGATGAACTTCCCGCTTGCGCCGCTGACGCTGGGCCTGATACTGGGCCGGACGGCGGACACCAACTTCCGGCAATCGCTGACGATGGGCGGCAATGTGCTGACCCGCGTGGTAGGCGACATACTGCTGGCCGTGGTGCTGTATTCGCTGATTTCCGGCACGATCAAGACCGTCAAGGGCGTCAAGGCGGACCTCGGTTCGACAAAACAATAGAACGATGCAAAGAGGGTTTTACCGATGAATGTCAAGGATAAAGTCGTCATGATCACCGGCGCGGGCGGCGGCCTGGGCAGCGAGATGGCCAGGCTGCTGTGCGCAAACGGCGCGAAGGTGGTCATACTGGATCTGAACGCGGAGCTGGGCGAAGCGACGATGAACGACATCCGCGCCAAGGGCGGACAGGCCTGGTTTTTCAAGGCGGACGTCACCAGCGAGGCCGACTGGAAGGCCGCGGTGGACTTCGCCGTTGAAAAGGGCGGCAGGCTGGACGTGCTGGTGAACAACGCCGGCATCAACATCCGCAAGCCCGTGGAGGAGATGAACATCGACGAGTGGATGACGATGATGAAGGTCAACACCGGCTCGGTGTTCCTGGGCTGCAAGTACGCCATCCCCGTGATGCGCCGGCAGGGCGGCGGCGCGATCATCAACACGTCCTCGGTGTGCGGCCTGGTGGGCCACAAGTTTACCCCCGAAGCCTACACGGCCACCAAGGGCGCGGTGACGATGCTGACCAAGGCCATCGCCTCCCGGTACGCCAAGGACGGCATCCGCAGCAACTCCATCCACCCCAGCACGGTGGACACCCCGCTGGTGCGCGAGCGGCTGAAGGATCCCCAGTTCCACGCGGAGCGCGTGGGCGAGGTGCCGCTGGGACGCCTGGCCACCGCCGCGGATGTCGCCAACGCGGTGCTGTACCTGGCCAGCGAGGAAGCCAGCTTCCTCAACGGCGTGGCGCTGCCCATCGACGGCGGCGTGACCTGCTATTGATAAGGAGTGAGATCCCATGAGCTATACTGAGAAGGATATCCGCGACCTCAAAAGGATCGCCGCTACGCTGCGCGGCAATCTGATCGAGATGATCCCGCCGGGAAAAGTGGGGCACCTGGGCGGCAGCAGCTCCATCATGGACATCACCGCCGCGCTGTACTTCAAGCACATGAAGGTCTTCGACGACCCGAAGAACCCCCTGCGCGACCGCTGCGTGTTCTCGAAGGGCCACGCGGTGCTGGCGCAGTACGCGGCGTTCGTGGAGCTGGGCTACGTCAGCCATGAGGACCTGCACAAGGTCAAGACGCTGGACGGCACGCTGCAGGGCCACCCCGACATGGACCACACCCCCGGCATCGAGGCGGTCACCGGCTCGCTGGGCCAGGGCCTGAGCGTGGCGCTGGGCATGGCGCTGGGCCTGCGGCTGGACGGCAGCGCCTCCCGCGTATTTGCCATACTGGGTGACGGCGAGCTGGCCGAGGGCCAGATCTGGGAGGCCGCCATGGCCGCGGCCGCCTTTAACGCGGACAACCTCGTCGCCATCATCGACCAAAACGGCGTGCAGGCCACCGACACGGTGGAGAAGGTGCTGCCGAACCCGCGCCAGGTGGAAAAGTGGACGGCGTTCGGCTGGAACGCCATCGAGATCGACGGCCACGACATGGCGCAGATCCTCGAAGCGCTGGACGCGGCGAAGGCGTGCAAGGGCAAGCCCACCGCCATCATCGCAAATACCGTCAAGGGCAAGGGCTTCACCTTTGCCGAAGGCAAGGCCGCCTATCACAACGCGGCGATGAACGCCGAGGAGTATGCCCAGGCCCAGGCCTGTGTCGAAAAGATGAAGGAGGAGGCTTAAACCATGAGCAATATGAATATGCGCAAGGCTTATGGCGAAACCCTGCTGGAGCTTGGCCGTGAAAACAGCAAGATCGTCGCCCTGGAGGCCGATCTCGGCAAGTCCACCATGTCCAACATGTTCGGCGGCGCGTTCCCGGAGCGCTACTTCCAGATGGGCATCGCCGAGGCCGACATGATCTCCACCGCCGCGGGCCTGGCGCTGACGGGCCACATCGCCTTCGCCAGCACCTTCGCGGTGTTCGCCTCGGGCCGCCCGTATGACCAGATCCGCTCCTCCGTGGCCATCCCGCGGCTGAACGTGAAGATCTGCGGCTCCTCCGCGGGGCTTTCGGACTTCGGCGACGGCAAGACCCACCAGTCCGTGGACGACATCGCCATCATGCGGGTCCTGCCCAACATGAAGGTGTTCTCCCCCGCCGATTACTTCGAGACGAAGAAGATCGTCAAGGCCATGGCGGCGATCGACGGCCCGTGCTACATCCGCGTGAACCGCAACGACGTGCCCGTGGTGACCGCGGAGGACGCCCCGTTTGAGTTCGGCAAGCTGCGCAGGATGCGCGACGGCAGGGACGTCGTGATATTCGCCACCGGTTACATGGTCTATCAGTCGCTGGAGGCCGCGAAGCTGCTGGAGGCCGAGGGCATCTCCGTGAAGGTGGTCAACGTCGCCACCATCAAGCCCTTCGACTCCGAGGGCGCGCGCGCCGAGGCGAAGGGTATGAAGGCCGCCGTCACCGTGGAGGAGGCCAGCGTCATCGGCGGACTGGGCTCCGCCGTATGCGAGGCGCTCTGCGCGGGCGACGCCGACAGCCGGATCAGGACCCTTATCATGGGCATACAGGACTGCTTCGGCACCTCCGCCCAGAAATACGACGAGCTTCTGGTGGAATACCATCTGACGCCCGCGGACATCGCCGCGAAGGTCAGGGAAGCCATTCAATAATCAAATAAGGAGTGTATTGTTATGAGGATCGGATTTATCGGCCTGGGCATCATGGGCAAGCCGATGGCCAAGAACCTGGTAAAGGCCGGCTACGACGTTCTGGTGGCGGACAAGTTCGCCCCCAAGGCGGTTGACGAGGTCGTCGCGGCGGGCGCGCAGGCTGCCTCGACGAACATGGAAGTGGGCGAGAAGTGCGACATCGTGATCACGATGGTGCCCAATTCCCCCAACGTGAAGGAAGCCCTGTTCGGCGAAGACGGCGCGGCCAAGACCATGGCGAAGGGCAAGATCGTGCTGGACTGCTCCTCCATCAACCCCATCGCCTCCCGCGAGATCTGCGCGGAGCTTGAAAAGCTGGGCATCGACATGCTGGACGCGCCCGTCTCCGGCGGCCAGCCCAAGGCCATCGACGGCACCCTGGCCTTCATGGTCGGCGGCAAGCAGGAAATCTTCGACAAGTGCAAGCCGATCCTGGAGAAGATGGGCTCCTCCGTGGTGCTGTGCGGCGGTATCGGCGCGGGCAACGTGACCAAGCTGTGCAACCAGACCATCGTGGCCGTGAACATCGCCGCGCTGGCCGAGGCCATGCAGATGGGCCAGATGTGCGGCGTGGAGCCCCAGAAGATCTTCGAGGCCATCAAGGGCGGCCTGGCGGGCTCGACCGTGATGAACGCCAAGGCGCCCATGATGATGGACCAGAACTTCCAGCCCGGCTTCCGCATCGATCTGCACATCAAGGACCTGAACAACGTGGTGGACGCCGCCAAGACCGTAGACGCCCCCATCCCGCTGACGCAGACGGTGCTGGAGATGATGAAGGTGCTGCACCACGACGGCGACGGCTCCTGCGACCACAGCGCGCTGCTCAAATACTACCAGAAGCTGACCGGAGAGGTGCTCCACCATTAATGCGTAATGACGGGGCCAGGCGCGCCTGGCCCTATTTTCATATGGAGGCGACGAATATGACCGACATGTTTTCCCTGAAGGGCCGCGTCGCGCTGGTGACGGGCAGCGCCCAGGGGTTGGGCAACACCATCGCCAGGGGGATGAAGGAAGCCGGGGCGACGGTGGTTTTGAACGACGTCAATCCCAAGGTATTGGAAGCCGCCATGGCGGAGATGGGAGCGCCCGGCTATGTGTTCGACATCTCCAACGAGGCGCAGGTCATCTCGGCGGTCGAAAGGATCGAGCGCGAGGTCGGCGGCATCGACATACTGGTGAACAACGCCGGCATCCACCGCCGGAATATGCTGATCGACATGCCCGTCGAGGATTGGCGCAAGGTCATCGATGTGAACCTGTCCGGCGCGTTCATCGTGGGCCGCGCCGTGGCCCGGGGCATGATCGCGCGCAGGTACGGCAAGATCATCAACATATCGTCCATCAACGGCGCGATGGTGCGGCCGAACATCGGCAATTACTGCGCGGCCAAGGGCGGCGTCATCACGCTGACGAAGTCCATGGCGACCGAGTGGGGCGAATACAACATCAATGTCAACGCCATCGGCCCCGGCTACTGCCTGACGGAGCTGACGAAGCCGCTGGCCGAGGACCCGACCTTCGACGCCTGGGTCAAGAGCGAGGTGCCGCTGCGCCGCTGGGGCAAGCCCGAGGATATGGCGGGCATCGCCGTGATGCTGGCTTCGCCCGCGTCGGACTACATCAGCGGCCAGACCATCTACGTGGACGGCGGCTGGCAGGCGTGCCTGTGACCATGCAAAAGGAGTGACGGCTATGGCCAAATATCAACTGCTCACGGCCACCTCGATGGGCGTTCGGATCACCCCCGCGAACCACCAGCCCGCGGGCATCGGCAATCTGTATACCATGACCTCCACCAGCGCGGAGAGCAACGTGCTGAACGTGGCGGCGTCGCTGGGCATGCGCACGAAGGTGCTGACCCGGTTCGTCAAGGACAGCCCGATCGCGGCGTTCATCAAGGGGGACCTGCGCAGGCGCAACATCGAGTTTGAAGGCCCGGAGATCGTGCAGGAGGGTCCCTGGGGATGCCGGCACCAGTTCAACATCGCCGACACCGGCTACGGCATGCGCGGCCCGAGGGTGTACAACGACCGCGCGGGCGAGGTCGGCCGCGGCATCAGCGCCGACGACTTTGATTTAAAGCGCATCTTCGAGGACGAGGGCGTGGAGATCGTACACATGTCCGGCCTGTTTGCCGCCATGTCGCCCCAGACCGGCGCGACCTGCCTGAAGCTGGCGGAGTACGCAAAGGCCAACGGCGCGCGCATCAGCTTCGATATGAATTATCGGGCGTCGTTCTGGAAGGGCCGCGAGGCGGAGCTGAGGGAGATCTTCTCGTCCATCGCGTCGAGGGCGGATATACTCATCGGCAACGAGGAGGATTTCCAGCTTGCGCTGGGCATAGAGGGTCCCGAAGCCGGCGGCAAGGGCCTGGCGGGGAAGATCGAATCCTTTAAGGAGATGATCACCCGCGTGAAGGCCGGCTACCCCAACGCCACCACCTTCGCCACCACGCTGCGCGAGGTCGTGAACGCCAACCAGCACAACTGGGGCGCGATACTGCTGATGGGAGACGAGTGGAACGTGGTCGAGCCCAGGCCGATATTCGTACTGGATCGCATCGGCGGCGGAGACGGCTTCGTCAGCGGCCTGGTGTACGGCATACTCCGCGGCTGGAAGGCGGAGGATTGCCTGCACTTCGGATGGGCGACCGGGGCGATGGCCACGACGATGGTGGAGGACTTCGCCACGCCCGTAGACGAAGACCAGGTCTGGAATGTCTGGAAGGGCAATGCCCGCGTAAAGAGGTGAGCGCATGAAGAAGGCAAACATCGGCTTGATCGGGCTGGCCGTGATGGGCGAGAACCTGGTCATGAACATGGAGAGCAAGGGCTTCACCGTGGCCGTGTACAACCGCACGGTGGAGAAGGTCACGCGCTTTACGGAAGGGCGCGCGAAGGGAAAGAACATCATCGGCTGCGCTTCCATACGGGAGCTGTGCGACAGCCTTGAGAAGCCCCGCAAGGTGATGATGATGGTCAAGGCGGGCAAGCCCGTGGACGATTTGATCGAGCAGCTGCTACCGCATCTGGATGAGGGGGACATCATCATAGACGGCGGCAACGCCCACTATCCCGACACCATCCGCCGCTGCGCCTATGTGGAGGGCAAGGGCCTTCTGTACGTGGGCACCGGCGTGTCCGGCGGCGAGGAGGGCGCGCTGAAGGGGCCCAGCATGATGCCCGGCGGTTCTCCCGCCGCGTGGCCGCACGTCGCGCCGATCTTCCAGTCCATCTGCGCCCACGTGGACGGCGCGCCCTGCTGCGACTGGGTCGGCGAGGGCGGCGCGGGCCACTTCGTGAAGATGGTCCACAACGGCATTGAGTACGGCGACAAGCAGCTCATCTGCGAGGCCTACCAGCTGATGAAGGACTGGCTGGGCATGACGGCATCGGAGATACAGTCCCTGTTCGCCGAGTGGAACCAGGGCGAGCTGGACAGCTACCTGATCGAGATCACCCGGGATATACTGGCCTATAAGGATGAGGACGGAAGTCCCATCGTCGAGAAGATACTGGACGCCGCCGGCCAGAAGGGCACCGGCAAGTGGACCGCCATCGAGGCGCTGGACGAGGGCATACCGCTGACGCTGATCGGTGAGAGCGTGTTCTCCCGCTGCCTGTCCGCGATCAAGGAGGAGCGCGTGGCGGCCTCAAAGGTGCTGTGCGGCGTCGCGCCGAAATTTGAAGGCGACCGGGACGCCGCGGCGGAGGACATCCGCCGGGCGCTCTACGCCTCGAAGATCGTGTCCTACGCCCAGGGCTACCAGCTGATGCGCCAGGCGGCCGGGACCTATCATTGGAACCTGAATTACGGCGGCATCGCGCTGATGTGGCGCGGCGGCTGCATCATACGCTCCCGCTTCCTGGGCCGCATCAAGGAGGCCTTCGACCGCGACCCGGGCCTTGTGAACCTGATGCTGGACGGCTTCTTCCGCGACGCGCTGGAAAAGGCCCAGCCGGGCTGGCGGCGCACCTGCGCGGCGGCTGTGCTGAACGGCGTGCCCGCGCCGGCGTTCACCTCGGCGCTGTCCTATTACGACGGCTACCGCTGCGAGCGCCTGCCCGCAAACCTGCTGCAGGCCCAGCGCGACTACTTCGGGGCCCACACCTATGAGCGCGTGGACCGTCCCCGCGGCCAGTTCTTCCACACCAATTGGACCGGCGAGGGCGGAGATACCACCGCGCAGACGTATAATCGGTAACTGCCAGGAAGACGGGGCTGTTGCACTGACAATCATCATCAAACAATAAAAGAAGCGGAGGAGTTCAAACAGAACAACTCCGCTTTTTTTCTGTATAATGTAACGGCATGGTGGACTCGGAAATCGTCAGCGTACCTAAATCCACACAGGCCGCCGTGCCCGCCGCTTCGCTGCCGACGACGGACGCATCCACGTTCACGGCAATTGAAGGGAGAATAATACCGTAGGCGCCGGGTCGCTCCTACAGTATTGCCGGCCTCGTCCGCGATGCCGAACCGATAGTCCCAGCCGCTTTTCGTCGCAATCGTACAGCGCTTTCCGCTGTAATCACTCACGCTCGCGTACTCGCAGGGCACGACGACCTCGCCCCGGGTGTTGATGTAGCCGTAACGATCATCGAGCCTCACTACCGCCAGGCCCAGGCTGTTGAAATCGCCGATATCATCCCATCGGGGCGACGCCACGTCGTTGTTGGCGATGTCGATCACGCCCCAGGCGTCGTGCAGCTTGAACGCCGCCAGCCCCTTCCCGCGACCGCTGACCTCGGCAAATTCCGTGATGCTGAGCGCGTAGGCCTTCCGGGCGCTATCCTCGTAGTCGCCCAGGGCCTTGAAGCCCTCGTAGGCCGCGGCGTAATCGCCGGCCCGCTCCGCCGCGTCCGCCGCGGCATAGTCCCGGGCCAGTATCTTCCCGGGATAGGTCGCCAGGCGCTCCGCCACGTCCATGAAATACTCCATGCCCGCGAACAGCTTCTGGGCCTTTTCTTATTCCTCCGCCACCTCATAGGACAGGGCCGCGTAGTAGTTCGACTGGAGCGCGGCATCCCGGAAGTCGCCCAGCTTTTTCAGGTTGGACACCGCCAGGCTGTAATAGCCGCGCTCGCCCGCGGCGATGGCCTGACAATACATGGCCATGCGGCTGGAATCCCCATAGTTGCCCAGCATCGAATAGGCCTGGGCCGCTCCGGCGTAATTCCCCGCCTGCAAAAGGGCCGCGGCCTCGGCGTACTGCCGCGCGCTGTCGCCCTCCGCCATGGCGCACGCCGCTCACACGCCGGACATCAGCGCAACGATCAGGGCAAATGCCGCAAAGATGCGAAAACACTTCATTCCCATCTTCCTTCCTCGATGTAGTTACTCGTATTGATGTCTGTTGCGAACGGCAATGCCTGTAAGCAGCGCCAGCGCCGCGGTCACCCACAGCCCGTACACCAGCCCGGCGTCGCCGCCGGTGAGCAGCGCCTCGGACACGCCGTAGAGCTTATACACCGCGTTATCGCCGCCGCCCTGCCCCAGCAGGAACACATCGGCGAAAGCCCAGCCCCAGCGAAAGCCCACCGGGGCCCACAGGCCGAGGCGGTCGTGGCACAGGGCGCAGAACACCCCCATGAGGGCGACGTTCACGGCGGATATCCAGGTGCCCGAATAGCCTCCGTTGATCAGGAAGAACAGCAGCGTCGAAGCCATGACGGCCCATATCCTCCCCCACCGGCGCTTAACCCGGTCGTACACCACGCCCTTGGTGAACAGCTCCTCCGCCAGCGCGGTCAGTAGCGTCAGCGCCCACAGCGGCAAAAGCCCGGGGGTGATATGGGGACGGCTCAGCGGCCACAAAAGCCGCAGGCTGTCCGTCACGAGAAACAGCGCCGCGGACAAAAGCGCCAGCGCGGTGCCCGCCGCCCAGAGGGGGACGCATTTCCTGACGTCCGGGCGGGGCAGCCGCGCCTTGCAGACCCCCGCGGCGTACAGCACCGCGGCGATGTCCACGACCAGCGTCACAACGCTGCCCTGCCAGCCGTACAGCGCCCGCGCCCATCCGGGAGCCCGGGCGACGGTGTCGGGGCGCAGGTTCCACGCCTCAAACAGCGCCCCCAGCAGCCTCCCCAGCCCCAGCCGGACGGCGACGGTCACCGCAAAGTACCCCGCCACCGCCGCCAGGAGCGCGAAAAGGTCATTTTGCAGCAAGTGCCGCCGGGGTTTCGGCGGCACATCCTGTATAATACGCTTGCTTTTGCTCATTTACTCTACGACGCCGCGAATCAACGGCCGGGCGTCCGGCTTCTCGTCACCGATCCGTATGGACTGCCTGATCAGCGCGGCGGCCCCCGCCTGGTCGGAGCCGTCCCCGGCGTGCAGCGTGCACAGCGCGTCGCCCTTCTTCACCTGATCGCCCACGCGCACCTTCATCACCAATCCCACGGACAGGTCCAGCACGTCGGTCTTGTGCAGCCTGCCCGCGCCCAGCAGCCGGGCGGCGTTGCCGATGTCGCTGGTGGTCATGCCGGTCACGTAGCCGTCCCGGTCGGCCACCACGTCCACGAGGTACTTCGCCTTGGGCAGCAGCGACGTGTCGAAGGCCACCCTCGGATCGCCGCCCTGGGCCTCGATCATCTCGGAGAGCTTTTTGAGGCCCGCGCCGCTCTTGATCTTCTCATCCAGCATGGCGATGCCCTCGGGGACGTCCTTCACCACGCCCGCGTTTCTCAAGATGTGCGCCCCCAGGGTCAGCGACACGGTCTTCAGCTCGCCCTGCACGCGCCCGGCCAGCACGTCGATAGCCTCCTCGACCTCCAGCGCGTTGCCGATGTAGTTGCCCAGGGGCTGGTCCATGTCGGTGATCAGCGCGGAGAACTTCTTGCCGCTCATGTTGCCGATGCGCACCATGGTCTCGGCCAGCTGCCGGGACTTCTCCTCGGTGTCCATGATGGCCCCGGAGCCGGCCTTGACATCCAGCACCACCACGTCGCAGCCCGCGGCCAGCTTCTTGGAGAGTATCGAGGACACCACCAGCGGCAGGCAGTCCACCGTGGCGGTCACATCCCGCAGGGCGTAGAGCACCTTGTCGGCGGGGGCCAGCTCGGCGGTCTGGCCGATGATGGCGCAGCCCACGCGGTTGACCTGGTCCTTGAAGGCGTCGATGTCCCGGTCGATGGACAGCCCGGGGATGGATTCCAGCTTGTCCAGCGTGCCGCCGGTGAAGCCCAGCCCGCGGCCGGACATCTTGGCCATCTTCACGCCGCAGCAGGCCACCAGGGGCACGAGGATCAGGGACGTGGTGTCGCCCACGCCGCCGGTGGAATGCTTGTCGGCCTTCACACCCACGATGTCCCCGAGGTCCAGCGTGTCGCCGGAGTGGGCCATGGCCATGGTGAGGTCGTAGGTCTCCTGGTCGTCCATGCCGTTGATGCAGATGGCCATCAACAGCGCCGAGGTCTGATAATCGGCAAAGCCGCCGTCCACCACGCCCTGCACGAAGGCGCGGATCTCCTCTCCGGTCAGCCTGCCGCCGAACCGCTTCTTGCGGATGATATCACAGGGATTCATATTCATAGCTTCAATGCCTGGCGCCACTGCGCCAGCTTCCTTTCATAGGATAGTGTGTAGGCGGGGCTGGTGGAGGGCATCACCCGCCAGTCCAGTCCCTCCAGATAGGCCTTGCCGGTCCGGGCGAACAGCCGGTGGGCCGTGCCGCCGTTGAACAGTATTCTCTCGATGCCGGGGCATTCCGCGAACAGCCTGCCGAAGTCGTTGAGCTCCGGCTGGCGTATGGCGCTGTCCAGCGAGCCCTCCCGCTCGCAGGCGGTGAGGCTGTCCCACAGCGCCAGACGGTGGTCCAGTATGAGCGTCCGCTTCTCCTCGACGCTCTCGGGCAGCGGCGCCCCGAACACCTCGGAGAGTATGCGCCAGAAGGCGTTGCGCGGGTGGCCGTAGTAGAACCCGGCTTTAAGCGACGCCACGCTGGGCATGGAGCCCAGTATCAGTATGCGGGCATCCTGCCGCGCCACCGGGGGGAAGGCGACGATGCGCCCGCTCACAGCTCGGAAAAGACCTTGCCGATCTTTTCGTGGATCACCAGGTCGGCGCGGCTGTCCTGGGGCGTGGCGGACAGGTTCACCAGCACCAGCCGGTTGCCCCGGTACAGGTCCACCAGGCCCGCCGCCGGGTAGACGTTGAGCGACGTGCCGCCGATGATGAGCATATCCGCCTGGCTGATGGCGGCGCAGGCGCCGTTGATGACGTCGTTGTCCAGGTTCTCGCCGTAGAGCACCACGTCCGGCTTGATGGTGCCGCCGCATTCGCACTTGGGCACGCCGTCGGCGCTCATGACGGCGTCCAGCCCGTAGAACTTGCCGCAGCGCATGCAGTAGTTGCGCAGCACGCTGCCGTGAAGCTCGTAGACCTTCTTCGACCCCGCCGCCTGGTGGAGCCCGTCGATGTTCTGCGTGACCACCGCTAAAAGCTTGCCCTCTTCCTCCCACTGGGCGAGCTTTTTGTGCGCCGCGTTGGGCTGGGCGTCAGGGTAGATCATCTTGTCGCGGTAGAAGCGGTAAAATTCCTCGGGATTGCGCATGAAGAAGGGACGGCTGATGATGGTCTCCGGGGGGTACTTGTACTTCATGTTGTACAGGCCGTCCTGCGAGCGGAAGTCCGGAATGCCGCTCTCCGTGGACACCCCCGCGCCGCCGAAAAACACGATGCGCTTCGATTCACTGACCCATTGCCTGAGCTGCTCGTTCATAACATCACTCCCTCACCTTATTTTAACATTTCGGGAGGGATATGTCCAGTACCGCGTATAAAATTAGGAATGGGGAATTGGGAATTAGGAATTGGGAATCAATGTCAGCGCGATCAGCGCAACGCACTCCGAGACCGTCAGCGCGAAGCCGGCAACGTCGCCGGACACGCCCTTGAGCGTGCGGTAGACCCAGGCCATGGCCAGGGCGTAGGCGGCGGTTTCGGCGAGCAGCGCCAGGGCAGGGCGTCCCAGCCACAGCGCGCAAATGATCACGCCTAAAAGCCACATGCCGACCACCGCCATCCTCTGGGGCATACGCCCCGCCATGCCGGCGTACTGGCTGTGGCCGATGGGTTTAAGCGTCAGCACCGAAAGCGCCGAGCCGCAGCGGGAGATGACGGGCACGAAGATCAGCGCCCGCAGGTCGTGAAGGCCGTGCCGGGCGGCGTCATAGCTGAACAGCGCGAGCACGATCATCCCCACCACGGCGTAGGCCCCGGTGTGGCTGTCCTTCAATATCTCCAGCCGCTTCTCCAGCGGCCGCCAGGACAGCATGGCGTCGCAGGTGTCCATGTAGCCGTCCAGGTGGATGAACCCCGTCAGCAGCCAGGGCAGCGCGACCGTCAGCGCCGCGGCGACGCCGGGCAGCAGCCGCTGGGAAAGCCACGCAAGCCCCGCCCACAATAGCCCGATCACCAGCCCCACCGCGGGCAGCGCGGCCAGCATCCAGTCCCGGGCGTCCTCGTCCCAGGGCCGCCAGGGGCAGGGGATCGCCGTGAACATCCCCAGGGCCATGAAAAACGCGCGGATCAGACGCATGGCAGAACCCCCTTGTGAACGATCACCTGTCCGTGCACGACCTCCAGCACGTTGTCGCAGGCGGCGGCCAGCGCCCGGTCGACGCGCGCCAGCCCCCGGCGATAGGCCTCGGTCCACTCGTCGTACAGGTTGGCGTCGGAGTAGATGTAGTCCGACACCAGCACCGTCCCGGGCGCGCGGCGCACGAATGCCACAAGCTCCCGGGCGATCTTCTCCGGCGCGCCGGGGTTCATGCCGGATTCTGTGAACATCTCGTTGGATAAAAGCGCGGTCACGCTGTCCAGCAGGAAGGCCCCGGCGGGGTCGGCCTTGTCCAGGCAGGTGAGTATGTCCGCGCCGCACTCCAGCGTCTCAAAGCCCCAGCCCGCGCGCTCTTCCCGGTGCCGGGCGATCCGGGCGTTGTCCTCACGGTCCCGGGGGATCATTGTGGCGATGTAGTAAAGCGGCGTTCCCGCCGCCTTGGCGATGCGCTGGGCATAGAAGGACTTGCCGTTCTTGCAGCCCCCGGAGATGAAAGTGCTCATAGCTCGCGTTCCTCCTGGCGACGGGCGCGGGAGGCCGTCATTCCGCCTCCCCCTGATACCGCTTGTTCGGGCGGATCTCGGCCAGATAGTCGTCGTTGATGGCGGCCTCCTCAAAGGTGGCCATGTTGCGTATGACGCTCTCGGCCGCCGCCATGACCTCAAAGGCGATGGGGCAACCGCTGCCCTCCCCCAGCCGCATGTCGAGGTTGAGCATGGGTTGAAGCCCCATGGCGTCCATGGCCAGCATGTAGCCCTTCTCCCGGCTGGCGTGGGAGGGGAACATATACGCCGCGGCCGCCGGGCAGAGCCTGTACGCGCACAGCGCCGCCACGGCGGAGATGAAGCCGTCGATCACCACCGGCAGGCGCTGCGCCGCCGCGCCCAGGAACGCGCCGCACATGGCCGCGATGTCGAAGCCCCCCACCTTGGCGATCACGTCGACGGGGTCCGCGGGGTCGGGCGCGTAGCGGGCGATGGCCTCGTCGATCAGCCGCACCTTGCGCAGGTAGGCGTCGTCGTTGATGCCGGCCCCCCGGCTCACGGTGTCCGCCGCGGGCAGGTTCAACAGGACGCTCAGCACCGCCGAGGAGGTGGAGGTGTTGCCGATGCCCATCTCCCCGATGCCGACGACGTCCATGCCCTGCCGCTTCGCCAGACCCGCGCGCTCCGCGCCCACCCGCATGGCCCGCACGCAATCCTCCCGCGTCATGGCGGGCTCCCGGGCGAAGTTCCTCGTGCCGTGGGCCAGCTTGCGGTCGCACACGCCGGGCTGTACGAAATCGGCGTCGATGCCCACGTCCACCACGTCCAGCTCCGCGCCGAAGTGCTTCGCCAGCACCGCCACGCCGGTCAGTCCCCGGGTGAAGTTGATGGTCTGGGCCAGGGTCACGCTCTGCGGCGCGCTGGCCACGCCCTCGTGGGCGATGCCGTTGTCCGACGCGAATATGATCACCCGCCGCTTCCCGACGCGGTTGAACACCTGCCCGGTGATTCCCGCCAGCTTCACGCTGATGTCCTCCAGCTTGCCCAGGCTGTGCGGCGGCTTCGCCAGGCTGTCCTGCCGCGCGCGCGCGGCGTCCATGGCCCCCCGATCGGCGGGGGCGATGGAGGCGAGCAGGGCAATGATATCCTTTTCCATATTTATTATCCCTCGTCACTGTTCAGTCATTAATTAGGAATGAGGAGTGAGGAGTGAGGAATTATAGAATGCCGGAAGCATGGCGTCCCTACGGTTTTGTCGCGCGACAACCGGTAACTCAATTCCTAATTCCTAATTCCTCATTCCCAATTCCCAATTCCCAATTCTCATATATAAGCGCATCCCAACCGCCGCGCCCCGGTGCATTTTTCAAGGTAGAAGCCCTCCAGTGCGCTGACCACCACCTGATGCTTGGAGGACGAGGCGTGCACGAACATGTTCCCGCCCATGTAGAAGCCCACGTGGTCGCTGGGGTCCGAGTCGCGCACGGTGTCGAAGCACAGCATGTCCCCCGGCAGCAGCGCGTGCATCGCCACCGGACGCCCCAGGTGGTACAGCTCCTTGGCCGCGTGGGGCAGCGGCGGCAGGCCCTCCCGCGCCGCGGCGAACAGCACCAGGCCCGAGCAGTCGAACCGGTCCGGCCCCGCGGTGTTGAACACGTAGGGCTCCCCCAGGTGCTCAAGCGCCGTCATCACCATGCGCTCCCCCTGGGTCGGGCCGGTGAACAGCAGCGTGACGAGCACCAATCCCATCGCCAGCCGTCGGGTGATGCAGTTTATCAGCAGGGCTTTTCTGCGCATAGGCGTCTCCTTGGTATTTTCCGGCGCGGGATATCACTTCCCCGCCAGCGACTTGCGGTACTTCTCGCTCTCCCAGTTGGCGATGAACTGCTTGGCCTTCTCGCCCAGCGTGGACAGCGTATAGCCGTTCGCTTCGATGTTTTTGACGATGAACACGATGGCGCACAGCGTCTCGGCGATCACCTGCGCCTTGGCCGCGGGCATGTTGAAGGTCACCGCGCCGGTGTCCGGGTCATAAAGCGCCATGCCCTCCGCGGGCGCGCCCGCCCCGAAGGCGAAGCTGCCGGTCAAAAACACCAGCTGGTCGGGGTAGAGCGGGGACTCCAGCAGGAACTTTTCGGTGAACGCGCCGGACTTCAACGCCTCGCTCAGGTAGGGGCACTCCGCCGCGCACAGCCCGCCGCCCAGGTCCTTGACGGACACCTTCGGGAAGCAGCCGTTTTGAAGCCCGAAGGCCCGGGCGATGCGGTCGTTGACGTCGGTGTGGATGCGCACGCAGGCGTCGGGGTCGTCGGCATGGGCGATCAGCCCGTGGTTCTGCATGAATATCGCGGCGGGACGTCGGCCCGTCTCGGCCTCCACGCGCTTCAATTCGTCGCGTATGGAGAAGGTCAGCCGCGCGCCGGGATCGACATAGGGTACCCAGCCCCAGGTGTAGTCCGCGCCCTCCAGCGCCTTTTGAGCGATCCCGGGCAGCTCCTTCGAGCAGGTGCACAGGTTGGCGTACACGCTGTGGCTGTGGGCCACGTAGGTATCCAGTATGGAGTGAAAGCCCGCCTCGACGGACGGCCGCAGCGACGGCAGCCCCTCGATCACGCGGGTGTTGGCCTTCGCCTGGTCACTGCCGGCCTTCTCCACGTCCTCGAGGCCGGCGGGATCGGTGCCGTAGTAGAATTTGCGCAGCGCCTCGTAGTCCAGCACGGCGTAGGCCCTGTCGGGACGGATGTCCTTCAGGCAGTAGCCCGACGCCTTGATGGCCATCAGCCCGTCCGCGAGCTTGGCTGAGGTGTTGCCGCCGCCGCCCTGCACGTAGTCCGCCCGCAGGCCCACCTCGGTGGAGACCCGGGTGAAGCTTTCAAGCGCCCCGGCGTTTTTTTCAAAGAAATTGCCCATGTCCTTCATCCCTCCGTCGTTCATTTTCGCAATCATAAAGTGTATCTTCTTGCCCTCGCGCATGTAGAGCATTTCGTGCTCGCTTAAATAGTTCGGCTCAAAGCCCGAGGCGTGCAGGTCGTCGGTCATGTAGGTGACCTCGAACCCCGCCTCCCGGAAGTAGCGCTTCGTGGCCGTGAAGAGCGCGTCGTCGTCGGTCTTGAACCAGATCTCGCCGCCGGGCTTCATGAACGCCCGGTACTGGTTGAGCTGCCGCGGGTGGGTCAGCCGACGCTTGTGGTGCTTGGCCCGCTCGTCCCAGGGGTTGGGGAAGCTGATGTAGATGCGCCCGATGCCGTCTTCGGCGTTGAAGGTATCGTGGATCATCATGGCGTCCACGGCGGAAAACACGATGTTCTCCACCGGCATGTCGCCGTAGGCGGCGTGGACGTTGCGCACCGACACCGCCAGCACGTGCCGCACCTCGTCGATGGCGATGTAGTTGATCTCCGGATGTGCCCGGGCCATCTGCGCCGTGGCGACGCCCTTGCCGCAGCCGATCTCCAGGTGCACGGGCTGGTCCTTTTTGAAGAATTCCCGCCACCGGCCGATGTGGGTGGAGGGCTGGTCAATCATGAAGGGGCAGGCCGCCAGCTCGATCTCCGTCCAGGGCTTTCTGCGCATCCTCATCGGTCGTCGTTCTCCCCGGGGACCACGGGATTCACCGGCGCGGCGGGGTCGTCCGGGTCGCCGTAGGGCATGCCCTTGGCGATTTTGTCGGCGTCCTCCGCCCGCTTCTTCATCACGTGTATCCAGTATAAAAGCCCGATGCCGCCCAGGGTGGAGACCACCCACAGGTCGATGCCCAGCCGGGCGTTGCCCATGAACATCGCCACGAGCCCCGCCACGTACAGCGCGACGATCAGCAGGCTCAGCGCCGTGCGGATGAAACTTCTGTTCATATATTTCAAACCTCCGTAACGTTGTGATATTCTATAAAAGAGGCGCTTTTCCCTGCCGAAAACGAAAATTTTCCTTGAAAGCCGGGGCGAATGGGGCTATACTGGTTCTGTACGAAGGGAGTGGATGCCCATGCTGCCCATCGCGGAATACGAGGCGCGGTTCAGGGAGATTTTGGCGGTGCTGGATGATATCGCCGACGGCGAGGACATGGAGGAGCTCAACGCCGAGCTCGAGGACGCGCTTTTCATGCTGTCCCAGATCGACCCGAAGGCCGACGACTCCGCGGAGGAGTTCACGGACGCCCTCGACGAGCTCGACGCCCTCCGCGCCGACTACGCCCGCATACCAATCGCGCGGGAGGTGGCCGAGCGGATGGGGATGTTGATTGAATTTGCGAGGAAGAACGGGTAGATTCAGGAGGTTTCCATGATACTGATCACCGGCGGGAGTTATCAGGGCAAGTTGAGCTACGCGAAGGCGCGGTTCGGGTTTACGGACGCGGACATCTGCCTGGGCGGGGTGGATTTTGACAAAAAATGCCTGGCCTACGTGGAGCGCTGGGCGCTGGAGGAAGTCCGGGCGGGGAAAGAGCCCGCGGACCTCTTCCGGGCACACATCGACGCGCTTCGGGACAGCGTGGTCATCACCACGGACATCTCCGGCGGCGTCGTGCCCATGGACCCGGTGCTGCGCGCCTGGCGGGAGGCCTGCGGGCGCATGAACAGCTATCTGGCGTCCCAGTCGGACGAGGTCTGGCGGCTGTTCTGCGGCATCCCCCAGAGGCTCAAATGAATACGCTCTATCTGATCCGGCACAGCCTGACCGAGGCCAACGCCCTGAGGCTCTACGGCGGCAGCACCGACAGCCCCCTCACCGCCGAGGGCCAGGAGATCGCGCTTAAACGGCGGGGCGCCGTCCCCCCCTGCGACGTGTACGTCTCCAGCGGCATGCGCCGCGCCGACGAGACCCTCCGCCTGATGACGGGCCGGGATGCCGATTTCGCGCTGCCCGGGCTTCGTGAGATGGACTTCGGCGCGTTCGAGATGCGCTCCTATGAACAGTTGAAGGACGATCCCGCCTATATGAACTGGATCGGGGATCGGACGGGGACGGTACGCTGCCCCGGCGGGGAGAACCTGAGCACCTTCAAAGCGCGGGTGCTTAATGACGGCGCGCGGCTCATCGCACTTACGGAAAAAACCGCCTGCGCGGTGTGCCACGGCGGGGTGATCGTCAACCTGATGCAGGCGTGGTTCCCGGGGGAGGCGCGCAACTTCTACCAGTGGCAGCCCGGGCCCTGCGGAGGGTACAAAATCGACGTGGCCGACGGACGGCCCGCGCGCTTTCAGGAGGTTTGAACATGAAGATCGGACAATTCCAGGTGTACACCGGCAACGGCAAGGGCAAGACCACCGCCGCGCTGGGGCTGGCGCTTCGGGCCAGCGGCGCGGGGTTTCGGGTGTACTTCTGCCAGTTCATCAAGGATCAGCCGTACAGCGAGATCAGGGCGCTGGGGATGCTGCCCAACGTGACCGTCCGGCAGTTCGGTACCGGCAAGGGCATACTGACCTACCGCGAGAAGGAGGACGCCGACCTCGCCTGCGCCCGGGCGGGCTACGAGCAGCTGGCCACCGCGCTGACCTCCGGGGACTACGACGTGGTGATCGCCGACGAGATCAACTGCGCCCTGATGTGCGGCCTGCTCAGCGAGGCGGACCTGCTCCGCCTGGCCGACCTGCGCCCCGAGGGCACCGAGCTGGTGTTCACCGGCCGCGGCGCCACCGACGCCATACTCCGCCGCGCCGACCTCGCCACCGAAATGCACCTCATCAAGCACTATTATCAGGAAAAAAAGCTGCCCGCGCGCAAGGGCATCGAGATGTGATCAAATCGGTTTGTCACAACAACAGGGACCGCGATTTTTCGCGGTCCCTGTCGTTCTTCTTTCGCCCTATTTCGCCACGCTCGTCGGCGGCTGGCAGAACGGGCAGGCCTTATAGCCCCAGTCCCTGGCGTATTGCAGGGTGATCTTGGTGCCCTTCTTCATGCCCGTCTTGGAGCACTTGGAGGACTTGTGGTAGTAGTAATACTGCTTGCCCTGCAAATCGACGTACACCTTGGTGGTGCCGGGGGCGGAGTACTTGGTCTGCGAGGCCAGGGCCTTGCTGTAGGCGATGGCGCTCTTGGCGGAGATGCCGGTGCCCAGCTTCTGGGCGGCGGCCACGGCCTTGCTGACGTTCTTGGCCTGCTTGTCGCTCAGCGTGATGCCCACGGTCTTGCCCTTGGCGCAGGTGGGGCAGAGCTTCTTGCCCAACGCCCTGGCCTGGGCCAGCGTGCCCGCCTGGGCCCCCGCGCCGGCGTGCATCTTGTAGTAGTGGTAGTACCGGTCGCCGGAGGAGGCGTACACCTTCTTGCTGGCGGTGGCCATGCACTTCGGGCAGGGCTTCTTGCCGTAGTTCATGGCGGTCTCCAGCGTCACCCGGGAGGGATTCTTCATATCCGAGCAGCCCCGCTTGGAGTGGTAATACTTGCCGCCCGCGGTGGTGTAGACCTTGATGCCGCTGGTGCCGGACTTGTAGCTGGCCACGCGGGAGAGGCGCTTGGTCTTGGTGACGCAGTACGGGCAGGGATCGTAGCCGTAGCCCAGCGCGGAGGCCAGCGAGCCCCTCTTCGCGCCGGAGCCCGCATGGGTCTTGCTGTAGTGGTAATACCTGCCGCCCCGCGTGGCGTACACCGTGCGCCGCGCCGTCGAGCAGCACACCGGGCAGGCGCGCTTGCCGTAGTTCATCGCCTGTTCAAGCGTGATGCGGCTGGCGTGGGTCATGCCGGAGCAGTTCTTCCTGCGGTGGTAGTACTTGCCGTCGGCCCGGGCGTAGACCTTGATGCCCGATTTGCCGCTCTTGTAGGTGTGGCTGTTCTTGAGCTTCTTAGCCGCGTTCTTGATGGATTCCACGGTCTTGCTGCTGGCCTTCTTCGCCGAGCTCTTCGACGACGACGCGCTGCTCTTTTTGCCGATGCAGTACTTGCACGCGGTCTGGTTCAGCATCAGCGCCTGTGCCAGCGTGCGCGCCTCGCCGTTCTTCATGCCGGATTCCTTGCAGGCCGGGGCGGAGTGGTAGTTCTTGCCCTCCTTGGTGGAATACACCTTTCGGTTCGCCGCCCCCGCGCAGGTGGGGCACGCCTTCTTCCCGGCATCGATGGCCTGCTTCAATGTGATGCGGCTGGCGTTCTTCATGCCGGAGCAGTTGCTGGTCAGGTGGTAGTAGGAGCCCGCCTGGGTGGCGTACACGTAGGTGTTGCCCGCCGTGGCGGTGGCCGCCGCGGAGGTGGTGGACGCCACGCCCGTGGACAGCGTGCCGGTGGTGCCGGTCTCGCTCCAGCAGCGCGGGCAGCGCTTGTAGCCCGCGGCGATGGCCTGGGCCATGGTGCCACTGGAGGCGTTGCTCATGCCGGAGCAGGTGGCGTAGCTGTGGTAGTAGGTGCCGCCCTCCTTGGCGTAGACCACGGTGTTGGACGCCGAGGCGCACACCGGGCAGGGGGCGCGCTTCTGCAGCAGCATGGACTTGAGCGTGTAGCGCTGGGCGTCCTTCATGCCGGAGCAGTATTGATCCGTGTGATAATACTGGCCCTTGGGCGTGCCGTACACGTAGGTGTCCAGCGAATTCTCCTCGGACTGCTTGGCCAGCTGGCTGGCGGTGGGCAGCGCGCCGCTCTTGATACACACGTCGCAGCGCTTCTTGCCCATGACCATGGCCTCGGCCAGCGTGACCTCCATGGCGTTGGTCATGCCGGAGCAGGCCTTGTCCAGATGGTACTTCTCGCCGTTCTTGGTGCAGTACACATCGCTGCCCGCCGCCTTGCAGCAGGTGGGGCAGGCCTCCTTGCCGGCCAGCAGCGCGTTCTTCAACGAGTTGCGGGACGCGCCGGTCATGCCGGAGCAGGTGGCGGTCATGTGGTAGTACTTGCCCTTCTTGGTGTAGTAGACGTTGATGTTGCTCCGGTCCTTCGTGGAGGAGGTGATGAACTTCACCGAGCCGGATTTCAGGCTCTGGGCGGTCTTGAGTATGCAGACCGGGCAGGGCGTCTTGCCCGCGCGCTCGGCCGCCTCCTTGGTGTAGACGGTGGCGTCGGTCATGCCCTGGCAGGTGCGGTCCACGTGGTAGTAGGTGCCGCCGCGGGTGGCGTAGTAGGTGGTGGTGTCGCCGTCCTCCGCCGCGCCGATACACACCGGGCAGGCGGACTGCTTGCGGTTGTTCTCCGCGACGTCCTTGGGCACGCGGGAGACCGACACGCCCTTGTCGATGTTGGTACAGTCGCTCTTGCTGTGATAGTACAATCCGGTGGCCGGGCTGTACACGTAGGCCGAGCTGGTGGCCGCGCCGGTGGCGCTGGAGCCGGTCAGCGGCGTGGGCGAGGGCGCCACGGCGGTCTCGCTGCCGCCTTCGTCGGCGTCGTCCGCCTCGTCGCCGGTCTCATCGCCGGTCTCGTCCCCGGAGGTATCCCCCAGGTTGTCCACCGTCAGGTCCAGATCGGACCCGGTGGAGCCGTCCAGGTTCAGCGCCGAAACCGTGGCGGAGGGCGCGAGGGTGATGGTGGCGTCGGTGGGATTGTCGCTGGCCCCGCCGAACAGGTTGTGGAACAGCAGTATCAGCGCCACGATGAACCATATGGCCGACACCGCGCTGATGGCGTAGCGTATGGGCTTGTCGAAACGGTTCCTGCGCCACAGCAGGTAGATGCCCAGCGGCGGGAACAGGAACAGCAGCAGGAAGGTGACCCAGTCGTTCTCGTCCACATACCGCATCAGCGGGCTCTCGCTGGCGTAGTAGCCCTCCTCGCCGTAGCCGTCGCCGGCGTCCGCGTCGGAATAGCGGTCGTCGTACTCGCCGGAATCGTCGTAGCCGTCGCCCTCGTCGTAGGCCTCGTCGTCGTAGCCGTCGTCGTAGCCGTCGTCATACCTGTCGCCGGCGTTCGCGTCGTCGTCATAGCCGTCGTCGTAGCCGGGATCGTCGGCATAGCCGTCGTCCCTGCCGTCGTCGTAGCCGTCGTCGTAGCCGTCGTCAAAGCCGGGGTCGTCGGCATAGCCGTCGTCCCCGCCGTCGTCGGCGTAGTTGTCGTCGTAGCCGGGGTCGGCGTAGTTGTCATCGGCGTAGTCGGCGTCGTAGTCCTCGCCCTCGTAGCCGGTGTAATTCTCCTCATTATTATCCGCGTCGCCCGCCTTGGGCCTTCCGGCAAACAGCCGATGGATCTCGCCCTCGCCCCAGCGGTAGGCCAGACCCTGCTTCGACAGATTGAATTTCAATTTTCCAATCGCATGTGTTGCCATATTTTTACCACCTTATATTTCCGCGTCCGCGCAGGCGCGCCGGACGGCTTCACGGGCAGCGGCGGCTGCCATTACAAAGCTATGATACTTGATGCCATTACAAGCATACAACATCTATTGGGCAATGTCAATCGGTTAGAGCACAAAAAGTGAAATTTTGTCATAATTTAATGCAACAGTTTCGTCACACATCGAAATATTTTCGCAAAAAATATGCCGAAAGATCACATTCTTCCATTGCCTGCGAATTTCGATTGTGTTATAATATATCCATAATTTTGCGGAATCATTACGGCATTATTGGAGGTAGTGTTATGTCAAAACCGGTAAAGGGCTTGCGGATCGGCAAATACCGCATCACGCCGCTGGGCCTGATTACATTGGCGATACTCTTACTTATTATAATTGGCGTGGTGGTGATGGTGGTGTTCAACCCCTTCGGCGGTATGGACAGCCCCTTCGTGAAGGAAACGCCCACGCCCACCATTGATCCGGCCAGCGTGACGCCCACGCCGTCGCCGTCGCCGTCCCCCTCCCCCACGCCGGAGCCTGAGCCGAAGAGCGCCAGGATACGGTCTCTGGGCGAGATCGCCATGCAGCTCAACCTGCTCAAATCCGTGGCCAACGGCAACGACTTCGACTTCAGCGAGATGTTCAGCTACGTCAGCGAAATCATGGGCAACGCGGACTACACCGTGGCCGACGTGGAGGGCACGCTGGGCGGCGTCGCCGGGGTCAAGGGCAACCTCTCCGAGATGATCACCCCGCCCTCGCTGATCGACACGCTCAAGGACTGCGGCGTGGACATGCTGACGCTCGCCAACGACCACGCCCTGGACGGCGGCGCGGAGGAGCTCAAGGCCACCCTGCAGAACCTCAAGGACGCCGACATGGCCTACATCGGCGCGGCGGCCTCCGCCGAGGAAAAGAAAACCCCTGTCATCGAGGATATCAACGGCATCAAGGTGGCCTTCCTGGCCTACACCGAGGATTTGGGCGGCAAGGAGAAGGAGGCGTCCAAGAGCCTTTTGAACGCCGTGAACCTGGTCACCAAGTCCAACGCCAGCGCGGACGTCAAGGCGGCCCGTGAGGCGGGCGCGGACGTGATCGTGTGCTACGTCAGCTGGGGCAAGATGCTCAAGCGCGACATCACCGCCAACCAGAAGACCATCATGAAGGTGCTGGTCAAGGCAGGCGTGGACGTGATCATCGGCTACGGCCCCCACTGCGTGCAGCCCGCCGCGTGGGTGGACGGCCCGAAGGACGCCGAGGGCAACGTGCACCGCACGCTGATACTGTGCTCCGCCGGCAACTTCCTGTCCGACCAGCGCGACCAGTACTTCGACTCCGGCATCATATTCGATTTCACCATCCAGGAGACCGGCCCCGCCACCGGCAAGTACACCATCACCGCGCCGACCTACATCCCGACCTACGTCTGGCGCGCGCAGGGCGAGGGCGACAATTACGCCTACCATACCCTGGCGGTGGGCCAGTGGCGCGAGGACCAGCCCGAAAACATGGCCTACACCGACGTCACCCGCATGCGCGGCGTGTGGTCCGAGATCCAAAACATCATGGGCACCGACGTGGCCACCATATCGGCGGAATAAAACAAAACAAACCAGCCCCGCGCCATCACGCGCGGGGTTTGTCTGTTTATTCTCCACTCTCCGAGGTATCCCCCTATGTTTTCACAAACCCTTCTCATCTGGTACGACCAGAACCGCCGCGACCTGCCCTGGCGCGGCGTCCGCGACCCCTACCGGATCTGGCTTTCGGAGATCATGCTCCAGCAGACCCAGACCGAGACGGTGAAGGGCTACTACGCCCGCTTCCTGGCTCGCTTCCCCACGGTGGAAGCGCTGGCGGCAGCCGGGGAGGACGAGGTGCTCAAGCTGTGGGAGGGCCTGGGCTACTACTCCCGGGCCCGCAACCTGCACGCGGCGGCAAAGGCCGTGGCGGCCTCGGGCGGGGCCTTTCCCGCCGACGCCGCGGGGCTTCGGAGGCTACCCGGCATCGGCCCCTACGCAGCCAACGCCATCGCCTCCATCGCCTACGGGGAGGTCGCCCCGGCGCTGGACGGCAACCAGGCGCGGGTGCTCTCCCGGCTGCTGGCCTGGGAGGAGCCGTTAAAGACTCCCTTCGACCTGCTCTCCCCGGCCCTCGAGCTGATCTCAAAGGACCGCCCCGGCGACTACAACCAGGCGCTGATGGACCTGGGGGCCACCATCTGCCTCCCGAAGCGGCCGGACTGCGACAGCTGCCCGGTCAGGCCGTGGTGCGTCGCCTGCCGGGAGGACGCCGCCCTCGACTACCCCCGCAGGCGCGCGCCCGTCGCAAAGAAGCGGCAGGACTGGACGATCCTGCTGATCACCTGCGGCGACCGGACGCTGGTGCGCCGCCGTCCCCGGGGCCTGCTGGGCGGGCTGTATGAATTCGTCGCGCTGGAGGGGCATCCCGGCCGGGACGCGCTGCCCGCCCTTCTCGGGGAAAAGGGCTTCTCGGGGGTCGAGATACTGGAACCCCTGCCCGACGCGAAGCACGTGTTCACCCATCTGGTCTGGCACATGCGGGGCTGGCGCGCCATATGCGCGGCCTATCCCCCGGATTACGCCCCCGCCGACGACCTCGACGCCCTGGCCTTCCCCAGCGCGCTGAGGGTGTACCGCGCCGCCACGGGCGCATCGCAAAACTGAAATCGTTTTCCTTCTTTTCTAATCTTTCTCTAATCCTGTTTTCTTGCCATTTCATGTTCATGGGTTATACTGTGTCCATCAAATCGAACGGAGGACAAAGACCATGACGCAGTATGAAATGGCTGAGAAGCTCTCTGAGAAGTGCAATGTGACCCTGGAGAAGGCCCGGAACACCCTGGAGGCCGGCGACTGGAACATGCTCACCGCGACGCACCTGCTGGAGCAGGAGCAGTTCCGCAGGATGCAGGAGCTCAACGAGGTGGCGTCGGGCTGCGAGGGCATGGCGGTGCAGTACGCGCCCGAGGAGGAGGCTGCCGATGAGATCGCCCCCGACGCGCAGGCCGCCACGACCGATGAGATCGCCTCGGACGCGCAGGCCGCCGAATCCGACGAGCCCGCGCGCGTCGAATCCGCGAAGCGCCGCCGGAGCCGCAAGGGCCTGGGCCGACACATCCGCAAGGCCGTGGCCTGCGGCAACCGCAACCGCCTGGTGGTGCGGCGCGGCGGCGAGACCGTGTTGCGCCTGCCGCTGACGGTGCTGGTACCGCTCCTGCTGTGCGCCTTCTGGGTATGCGTGCCGCTGTTGGTGATCGGCCTGTTCGCGGGCTGCCGCTACAGCTTCGAGGGCAGGGAGCTCGGCCGGGGGGACATCAACAGCGCCCTCGACAAGGCCGCCAGCGCCGCGGAGCACATGAAGAAGGCCGTCGCCGAAGCCTGATACGCCAATTCAATTCCCGCCCGATGCAACCGCCGGGCGGGAATATTCAAGCCACGCAATGTTAAAATAAGAATCACCTGTAACGAAACGCGGATTACGCCGTCCAACCCACAGAAAACGGGAAAACAGGCCCATCCAAGGGAGGAGAAAAGCCATGACGCAGGCCAGAATGACGGAGATGCTCTCCCAGACCATATGCGTGACCATGGAGGAGGCGCAGGCCGCACTGGAGGCGAAGGACTGGAACGTGCCGGAGGCGGCGCGGCTTTTGCAGCGGGAGCAGTCCCGCGCGCGGGTGGCCGCGAAGGCCGTCCGGCGCGACAGCGGGTGGAAGCGCCTCGTCGACCGCCTCACGGGGCGCGGCGAGATCGTCAGGGCGAACGCATGAATGACCGCCTTGCCCCGGCGACCCCGGCGTGCTATAATGGTTCCGTGAAAACACGGACGCCGGTACCGAAAGGGGCTTCGCCATGCGCTACAAGGTCATACTCTTCGACAACGACGACACGCTGATGGACTTCCAGGCGGGGAACCGTATCGCGGTGGACCGCCTGATGGACGAGCTGGGCTACCGCGACCCCGACCGCTACGAGCAGTACGAGGCGTGTAACCTCGAATGCTGGGCGGAGCTGGAGCAGGGGCGGCTCACCCAGAATGCGCTGCGGCGGGAGCGCTTCGCCCGCTTCTTTGCGCGCTACCCGGTGCCGGGCGACCCGGCTTGGGCGGCGGAGCGCTTCGTCAAGCTGCTGGGCGAGCAGAGCATACTGCTGCCCCACGCGCTGGACGTGGTGCGGACGATCGCCGCGGCGCTGCCGGTGGTGATCGTCACCAACGGCATCACGACCGTCCAGAAAAGTCGCTTCGCCCGCTCGCCGCTGACGCGGTACGTCGCCGACGTGGTGATCTCCGAGGAGGTGGGCGCGTCGAAGCCCCGGCCCGAGCTGTTTTTGCTGGCGCTGGAGCGGCAGGGGGCCGCGCCCCGCGACGCGCTGATGATCGGCGACGGCGTCAACAGCGACATCCGCGGCGCGAACAACGCCGGCATCGACGCCTGCTGGCTCAATCCCCACGGCAAGGCGCTGCCCGACGGCGTTCACGCGGAATATGAGATCGCCGATCTCCGGGAGTGCGTGGATATCGCGCTCCAGCGCTGAAACAGGTTCTTCACGGAAACTTGAGGGGTAGCCGTCCAGCACGTTGTTGGCGTTGTCCCTGAGCTCTACCTCCGCCACGCTGTAAGTGATCTCCGCGCCCTCGCGCCCGGGCACATAGCACGGAAGATTGCCCCAATCCACGGTTTGCTGAGCATCGGCGCTGGCGAACGTCAGCGTCTTTTCCCATTCGAAGTTATTTCCCGCGATGGCCGCCTTTGTCGTGGTGTTCGCCTCCGAGCCGTCCACCGTTGCGACAAGGCACAGCTTCGCCGTGATGGGATAATGTTCAATGCTGTTTCCGCTGTGGTTCCATGCCTTGTTTGCCGAGATGTCAACCGTCTGCGGCGTGTGGGTGTTGGTCAGCGCGCCGTTGTATGTATGATTCTGCGTGGTGCTGTTGGTTTCGTCCTTTGTGAGAGCCACCGTTTGCGTCTGATCACTGTACGTGCTGAAATCCGGCGTCTCCAAAAGGGTATACTCGATCAGCTTGCCTTCATAATACTTCGGCAAGCCCGTCCAATTGACATTATTGAGCACCCAGATATTGGGGTTCTCAGTGTCGGCATTTGATATTGTCAGTTCCTTCGTGAAATAGCTTTCCTCATGGCCTAATTGCGCGTAGGATATCTCTTCATTTCCGACCTTCGCAACCAGCTTCACTGTGACGGTCTGATCCGGCCTCAATCCGTCGCGGTTGTCGTCGTCGTCCCAGACCTTCCTGACCGTGTTGATATTCACGGAATGGTAGGTATCGTTCGTCCTGGTGCCCACGGTGATCCGATACGGCGCCTCTCCCTCCGGGGGATTATACAGGTGGTCATTCAGGTAGAATATCTTGCCCGTCAGCCAGTCGTAGTACACGTTCAGCACGGCCTTGGCCGATTCGGTCACGTTGGTGATGCCGTTGTAGGAATCCCCTTCCTTCCGGTCCTCCTGCTCCATGATATAGAAGGTGTACTTGCCGTACAGCTTCTTCTCGTCGTCCCACCAGCGCATCCGGGTCAGGTCGATGTACGGGTCACCTTCATTGTTGGTGATGCCATCCAGGTCAAACGACGCTTTGCCGTGCTCATCGCTCCACACCGTGACCTGCTTGTACATTTCTTCAGTTGTCTCCACGCCGTTGACCGTGGTGGTCACCGGCACCTTATCGCCGCTATTGTACCGTATGGGGTTGCCGTCGCCGTCGAACAGCGCGAACAGGAAGGGCGGATATGTCCCCGTCCCACCTTCGCCCAAGTCAAATCGCCCGTTCAGCAGCTTCTGCACGGGCACGTCAATTTTCTGCGTGACCTCCAGCTCGTCGTGGGGTTCGTTCCCGAAGAATATGTATTTCTGATTGTGACTTCCTTGGTTGTGTCCTTCTCAACATCGACCTTGACCGCGCAGTCGTCGACGATGACATCCTCGCCGTCAACGGTCTCCTTCTCTGAGATGGGTACGGGAACACCGCCGTCCACTTCATTGGTAATGGTAATGTTCTGCGTCTTGCTCGTTTCTTTATTGATACCGTATGTGGTGGTATATCCCGCCACAGAATGCTCGACCGCGAAATAGTACCACAGATCGCCTGTCATATCGTTTCTGTTTTCCAGCAGGTTGTTTTCGTAGGTCCAGTTGTTTCCCGCGTTCAGCGCGATATCCCCGATGACCTTTTGAGCGCCTTCTGTATCCCGGCTCTCCGCCTCCGTCTCAACGGTCGTCCGGTACAGGTCGAAATAGACCGACCCCGTCTTGTTCGCCTTCTCCTCTTCATTCAGGTCGGGCCAATCCTTGATGACCCTCACCGTGGTCTGGGAATTGAGCGTGTTTGTGAATTTGACATATCCGTCGCCATCAAAGGGCGTGACGCCAGTCGTTTCATCCTTACCCGCAGCCTCGACGGTAAAATGCTCCTCCAGGTAAACGCCGGAGGCGACGATATCCGAACCGCCTGCCCCCATGGCGTAGGTCGCGCCGACCTCCCTGACGGTCCAGGCGATCGGGGTGGACGTCTGCATGCCGTTGACGATTTTGTACATCGGCAGCGTGTCCACCGTGATCTGCCATTCCTTGCCTCCGTCTTCCTTGATTCTGGGCAGCACAAGATTGCCTCTGGCGTTTCCTCCCTCGCCGTCGGTCAGATTGAACTTCTTGCCGTCCGCGTACAGCTCAAACTCGACTTCCCTGCCCTCGTAATCCTCACCATAGTTCCCCCAGTCGTCGTTGTCGCCGATGATGAACCGCCAGATGATGTCCTCCTTCAGGTGCCCCTCGGGCGTCACCACCTCTTTCGGGTAGTACTGATCGCAAACGTATCCTCGATGACCAGCCGCTGTTTCTCCACACCATCTTCTGTATAATTCAGGAATAGGGCAGCATGTCCTCCGCCAGCGCGCGCTCCAGGCCGCCGATGGGCCGCTTAAACGAGATGCGCCACTGGCTGTACACCTTGTCGTCAGCACCGCCTGAGCCCGGTACGATTTCATCCTTGACCCATTCCTTGTCGACCTCGATATGCGTCGAGGTCTTTCCGGGGAAATGCTGCACCCTGTCGCGCGTCAGCCCGGCGATGCTCTCCTCCACGTGATTGCGGATAAAGCCCCTCTTGACCATCGTGCGATCCGTCTCGGTCCAGTAGGAAATGACATAGGTATAGTGGGTATTGGCATCCAAATCGTTCGCCGATTTTTCCGGGATCTCCCATGTCCACCCGCTGAGGATACAGCGTGTCCTTTTTGCCCAGAACGATGTCGAAGGTGGTTACAGTTCCATCCAAAAGCCGCCAGTCGATCCCTTCGGGCAGTTCGTATATCATGCCGCCGCTGTCGGGGAATTGACGGCCTTCCTCTTCTTCCTGAAAGACCAGGCTCAGGCGGTAGATATGCGCGGTGCGCACCTCCATGGGGTCCGGATCGGACGAGCCGCCCACGTGAACGCCGTCCAGCAGAAATTCCGCTTCGGTCAGGAATTCCTCGATGTCCTGCAGATCCTGCGTGTCCGTCACCCTGATTTCGACGGCCTCGCCGTCCAGAAGGGTCAGCGTCAGCGTCTCCTCGCTGGTAAACGGGGTCAGGCTGCTCAGATACCAGTCGCGCTCCTCCGCGTCGTAGGTCACCGCAAGCAGGGCCGGATCGGAGAACGTCGCCTCCCGCACATCCTCTACGCCGAAATCGGCGTTCAGCCGCGCCAGCAGCCGCGACAGCCAGATCGACGAACCGCCGTTCATGCGCCATACGAAACCGTTGAACTCGTAGTCGACGGTATAGCATATGCCGTAGATGGAGAAAGCGTCCGCCTCGATCTCGACGACGCGGTGCTCCGCCTCGACGGGCTCCGCCGCCACATACTCCGCCTCAAGCGCCGCGTCGTCCGCAACGTCCGCGTCGCCGTCCCCGGCGTCAACGTATTCATACTGCGTCTCGGGAACGGCATCCTCCACGGGGACGGCATCCGTCTCCGCGGCCGCTTCGCCCTAGAGTGTGTTTCTAAATGCAGGGAGATGCAATTTCGAGTGGATTTGCCTGCATTTCAAGGCGATTTTCCGCAGACTTGCTGGCGGCAAGTCAAGGGAAATCAACGCAAAAATGCAGGCAAAGACGCCGTAATTGCGCTGCAGGCATTTTAGAAACACACTCTAATCCCCGGATACTTCAACAGCCTGCACGTCCTCGCCCTGATCCTCGGGCACGTCGGCGACCTGCGCATCTTCACCCTGATTTTCGGACACGTCGGCGACCTGCGCGTCCCCGTCCTGATTTTCGGACACTCGTCCACATCCTCGGCCCAGATCACGTCGGCGCGTCCGCATCGCCGGCCGTTTCCTCGGCCGACGTCAGATGCGTAAACGGCACGGAATTGATAAAGAGCATGATCATCAACGCCAGGCTGAGCCCGCGACGCAGGGTCGCCCTGACGGCCCCCGTCCTCCCGAGCATGATGTCATCCCTGAGCTGTATCATCTGTTTCATGGCGATATCCTTTCGGATGAAAATAGTGCTTCTGCCCATGAAGGGTCAAATATCGCTAACTATACATTATCCATTATATGTCACATGAGTTACTTTTCCGGTTACCTCATCACCGATCGGGTAAAATCTCCCCCCAGGGTTTACACATCGTTAAAAAAACAGTCAAATTGCCGTCCCCGCGTCCCAATTTCCCCTTGCCCGCGCCCCCTTCCCTATGGTAGAATAGAGCCATACCGGGGGGATATCCCCCCACCGAAGGACGTGAAGCGCCAATGGCACCCGCAATACATATAGAGCTCGACGCCCTGTGCCTGATACTGTTGTGCACCATCGCCTATCAGAGCCACAAGAACGTCAATCAGCAAAAGGACCGCATGCTGTTTCGCACGACGGCCTACGGTATCATCATACTGCTGGTGCTGGACATACTGTGGGTGCTGGTGGAGGGCCGCCTCTTCCCCGGCGCCATCGCGGCCAACCTGGTGATCAACGCGCTGTACCTGGGCGGGGGCGTGGTGATCGGCTGCCTGTGGTACCTGTACGTGCTGGAGACCCTGGGCTACCGGATCACCCGCAGGCTGCACGCCGTCGTCATGCTGCCGGGCATCGTGTTCATGCTGCTCAACATCGCCTCGATATGGACCGGCTGGTTCTTCACGGTCACCCCCGAAAACGTCTACCGGCACGCCTCCCTGTACTGGCTTCAGATGATCGGCGCCTACGGCATGATCGTGATATCCTTCACCCACATCATCATCCGGCTGGTGCGCAACCGCGGCAACTACATACTGCGCCGCGACATCAAGAAGCTGCTCAAGTTCTACCTCGTGCCCATCATAGGCTCCATCGTGAGCCTGTTTCAGACCGGCATGCCCGGCACCTGGACCTGCGGCGCGATCTCCATCGTGCTGATCTACCTGGACGACCAGAACCGCGAGGTGCTGCAGGGCATGATCACGGCCATGGCCGCCGACTACCGGAGCATCTACTACGCCGATCTGGACAAGGACGAAAGCCGCTGCGTGCGCGCCACCTCCAAGCTGTACGCGGGCAAGATGTGGGAGGGCAGGAGCTTCCGCTTCTCCGAGGGCTTCACGGAGTACGCGGAGCACTGCGTCGCCGAGGCGGACCGGGAGGCGTTCCTGGCGTTCATCAAGCCCGAGAACATCCGCGCCGGCCTGGCCAACGAGGCGATGATCTCCCTGCGCTACCTGACCAACAAGGGCGGCGTGGAGCAGTATGAGATGCTGCGCATCGCGGGCGTCCGGCTGATCGAGGACCGGGACGACCACATGATCCACGCCATCGGCGCGGGCCTGTCCGACGTGGACCGCGAGACCCGGGAGGACATGGCCCAGAACCGCGCGCTCTCCGAGGCGCTGGCCCGGGCCGAGGAGGCGAGCGCCGCGAAGACCGCCTTCTTGAGCTCCATGAGCCACGAGATCCGGACGCCCTTAAACGCCATCATCGGCCTGGACAGCATCGCCCTGAAGGACCCCAACATCTCCTCCGAGACCCGCGACGAGCTGGAGAAGATCGGCTCCAGCGCCCGCCACCTGCTGTCCCTCATCAACGACATACTGGACATGAGCCGCATCGAGTCCGGCCGCATGGAATTGAAGAGCGCGCTGTTCTCCTTCCGGGAGATGGTGTCGCAGATCTCCATCATCGTGGACGGACAGTGCAAGGACAAGGGCCTGCGCTTCGTCTGCAACCGGGACGAGCCCCTGGACGAGTACTTCGAGGGCGACGACCTGCGCCTCAAGCAGGTGATCATCAACATCCTCGGCAACGCCGTCAAGTTCACCGACGCGCCGGGGACCGTCACCTTCGAGGTGGCGCAGCAGACGCTCTCCGAGGAGAGGGCGGTGCTGTGCTTCACCATGAAGGACACGGGCGTCGGCATGGACGCGGCCTTCATCCCCAGGCTGTTCGAGCCCTTCGCCCAGGAGGACGCCACCACCACCAACCGCTACGGCGGCAGCGGCCTGGGCATGGCCATCACCAAGAACATCGTGGACCTGATGGGCGGCGAGATCGGCGTGGAGAGCGAAAAGGGCCGGGGCACGACCTTCACGGTCCGCATACCGCTTTTGCGGGCGCAGTATGTGGAGCCGACGGGCCCCGCCGACGCCGGGCAGGACGAAGCGCCCCGCGCCTCCCTGGCGGGGCTTCACGTGCTGATCGTGGAGGATATGCCCCTCAACGCGGAGGTGCTGGCCGACCTGCTGGACATGGAGGAGGTCACCACCGAGTGGGCGCAGAACGGCCAGAATGCCGTGGAGCTGTTTGAACAGTGCGCGCCCGGCCACTTCGACGCCATACTGATGGACATGCGCATGCCGGTGATGGACGGCCCCACCGCCACCATGGCGATCCGCAGGCTGCCGAGGGCCGACGCCGTGACCGTCCCCATCATCGCCCTCACCGCCAACGCCTTCGAGGATGACGTCAAACAGTGCCTCCAGGCGGGCATGGACGCCCATCTGTCCAAGCCCGTGGACATCGCGCAGCTCACGGACCTGCTCGGCCGCGTGCTGGCCGCGCGGAAATAGCACCGCCCATTCGCAACTGTTCAGTCCGGCGGGCGATCGGGGGATCGCCCCTACGGGTATCGCGCAATTGTAGGGGCGATGCCCTCATCGCCCGTCCGAAACGCAGGCCCGGACTGAACGATCGCTTCCATCTTCACACAAATTTGACTTGCATTCTTCTCCCCGGGGCATATAATGATGACGGGTACAGGTTAGATAATCCTAATTCTTACGGAGATGACGCGCATGTCAAAGTGGACCTCCAGGCAAAGGATACTGCTGGGCTGCGCGGCGATGGCGCTGGCCATCGTCGGCGACTATCTGCTGGGCTACGGGACGATCGAGATGTCCTCCGGCCCGGGCGCGTACATGGGCATCGCGTGGAACGTCGCGCCGGACTGGCGCTACGCGGCGTCGTCCGTGCTCGGCTTTATAAGCGCGGCGCTGTTCGCCGTGGCGGCGGTTGCGCTTCTGCGCGTGATGGAGCGCAAGTACGCCCTCGGGGGATCGAAGCTCTACAAGCTGTTCAAGATCGCCAACTGGGGCGGCATACTGTACTTCGCGTTCATACACATCGGCATCTGCATGCTGCCGGTGGTGTTCAACGCGGGCATGGCGGCCACGGGGGACGTCCCCACGTCGGTGGACATGGCGCTTCGGGTGTTGAAGAGCATCGCCGTGCCGCTGGCTCTGGGGTTCATCGTGTGCGACGGCTTCGTGACGGTGGCGTGGATCGGCATGGTCGTCGGGGGAAGGCTGCCGCTCAAGAGGATCGCGCTGATCCTCAACCCCGTGACGGTGGCGCTGCTCGGACAGCTGATGAACGTGATCGCCAACGGCCTGGATTCCGGCTTTGAATCCCTGGGCTGGGGGCTGATGTACCTGGTGTGCGCCATGAAGCTGGTCGGAAAGGATGAGAGGGTATGACTCGGCGGGAACAGATTAAAAGCGCCTATGGGCTGACGGGCGGAAACGCCAGCTTCTACGACGGCATGATGACCTATTCCACCCTGCCGGGCAAGGCCGTCTGCCGCCTGGTGTGGAACATGGACCGGGAGAAGAACCTCGACTACCTCGAAAGGGCGCTGTCGGGCGTGCCGGAGGGCTTCGCCGGGAAGCTGCTGGAGGTGCCGGTGGGCACGGGGGTATTGACGATGCCGGTCTACCGGGAGCTGCCGCGGGCCGACGTCACCTGCCTGGACTACTCCGAGGCCATGATGGCGTCGGCGCAGGCCAAGGCCGGGGCGGCGGGGCTTTCAAACGTGCGCTTTTTGCAGGGCGACGTGGGCGCGCTGCCGTTTGAGGACGCGGCGTTCGACATCGTGCTGTCGTTAAACGGCTTCCACGCCTTCCCCGACAAGGAAGCCGCCTACCGCGAGACCTTCCGCGTATTGAAGCCGGGCGGCACGTTCTGCGGCTGCTTCTACGTCAGGGGCGGCTGCGCGCGGACGGACTGGTTCATCCGGCATCTCTACCAGCCGAAGGGCTTCTTCACCCCGCCCTACGAGACCGAGGACACCCTGCGGGCGCGGCTTGAGGGCATGTACAGCCGCGTCGAGGTGAGCCGCGTGGAGGGCATCGGGTGCTTTAAATGCGTGAAATGAGGGCTCCGGCATATCCCCCGGGGAGGCTTGACTTATCCTCTCCGTCCCCGGTATAATGATGATGGAAAACCGGCTTTCGGTTTTTCTGAATGGTATTACGCACAAAGGGAAGAAGGAGGAATCTACTATGCGTAACACACCCAGGACAATCATGGCCCTCGTCCTCGCGCTGGCGATGCTGCTCGGCTGCGCCGCGATGGCGGAGGTCGCCGACGGCACCTACACCGGCACCGGCACGGGCAACCACGGCGACGTGGTGGTCGAGACCACCTTCGAGGGCGGCGCCATCACGTCCGTGGTCGTCACCGAGCAGGTGGAGAACCCCGACGTGGCGGGCAAGGCGCTCACCGACATCCCCGCGGCCATCGTGGCGAACAACGCCTGGAACGTGGACACCGTGACCGGCGCGACCGTCACCTCCACCGCCATCGAGACCGCCGTTCAGCAGGCCATCGAGGCCGCGGGCGGCAGCCCCGCCGACTTCGAGATGGCTGCCGCCGAGGCCGCCGAGGGCGAGACCATCCACCTGACCTGCGACACCGTGGTCTGCGGCGCGGGCGCTTCCGGCATGGCCGCGGCGCTTTCATCCCAGCAGAATGGCGCGAAGACCATCCTCGTGGAGAAGGCCGCGAACATCGGCGGCGTGTCCATCATCGCCGGCGGCCCGATGGGCATCGACTCCAAGGACCAGCAGGAGGCCGGCGTGGCCGGCACCTTCACCATCCAGGAGGTCTGGCGCGACTGGATGGACTACAACTGCTGGCTGTGCGACGGCACGCTGTTCTACAACCTGTTCAAGGACTCCGGCCGCACCGTGGACTGGCTTGAGGAGAACGGCATGCAGTTCAACTTCATGGGCAACGAGCAGGCCGCGCACGAGGGCGGCTTCCCCACCTACCACATCTACGCGGACCAGGAGAACAAGATGGGCGAGTACCTGGCCCTGCTGGATTCCTTCACCGCGGCGGGCGGCGAGTATTACCTCGAGACCGCGGCCTATGAGCTGAAGGCCGAGAACGACGCCATCACCGGCGTCAAGTGCCGCCGCGCCGACGGCACCATACTCGACATCGACTGCACCTCCGTGTGCCTGTGCACCGGCGGCTTCGCGGCGAACACCGACATGGTGGAGGCGGAGGTCGGCTTCCACCTCGAAACCTTCACCACCGGCACCCAGACCGGCGACGGCGCGCGCATGAGCCAGGCCATCGGCGCGGGCAAGGGCAAGACCATCCAGCAGCTGCACGGCGTGACCAGCTTCTCCGGCATACAGACCGGCAGCGGTATGGACGACATCGCCAAGGCCATCTACATCCCCAACTGCATCTGGGTCAACACCCGCGGCAGCCGCTTCTGCCCGGAGGACCTGAACTACGACACCGCCCTGTCCTCGAACTCCACCTTCAACCAGGGCGAGTACTACTACGCCATCATCTCCCAGGAGATGGCCGGGAAACTGCAGGAGGGCGGCGCGCAGGTGTACGGCATCGACACCGAGGTACGCTACGAGCCCACCGTGCCGCTGTTCTCCATCACCGAGGGCTGGACCGGCTTCGTGGACGCGCTGGAGGACGGCTGCGCAAAAGGCATCGTGTTCAAGGCCGACACCGCCGAGGAACTGGCGGAGGCCATGGGCGTCAACGCCGACATGCTGGCCGCCACCATCCGCGACTACAACGCCTGCTGCGAGAAGGGCTTCGACGAGCTGCTGGGCAAGGATCCCAAGTACCTGACGAGCCTGGGCGACAGGGGCTACTACGCCGTCAAGGCCCGCCCGATGAGCCTGGGCGCCATCGGCGGCGTGCTGGTCAACTCCAACCTCCAGGTCATCAAGGAGGACGGCACCGTGATCACCGGCCTGTTCGCCGCCGGCAACGACGTGGCTGAGTTCTACAACAACTCCTACCCGCTGATCGAGGGCGTATCCCTCGGCTCCGCCTTCAACGGCGGCCGCATGATCGGCGAGCAGGCCGCCGCGCTGGCGAAGAAGTAATATCGCCGCAGACCGCCATGCTTCGGGGAGCCGCGCTTTACACAGTGCGGCTCCCGGTCTGTTCATCCGCGGTTAATTGTTCGTTAACGCATCCCCCGCCCGGGCTTCACAACCCTATGCGGAGTTGTTATAATGCCCGTGGCAGGGTCAAGCATGCCGCGGTGAGGCGCGAATCCCTCCGCCAATCGGGGTTTGCGCCTCACCTTTTTGGTATGTGCAATGATCCTGTACGCAAACGTTACCGATGTGACAGGAGGATGAGTGTATGGCATGTTTTCTGGTTCCGGCGACCGAGGCCATCGTTGCGACGGTGATTCGCAAGGCCATGGAAGCCAAGGGCGTAAAGCCCGAGAAGGTGAAGCTGAACAGGGACGGCAGGATCGAAACCGCCGAGAAGCTTCCTTTCACCCACAAGCTGAAATGGCTGACCAACCTGCTCTGGGGCGGCTCCGCGTTGCTGGCGTTTGAGCACGTCTGGCACGGCGAGGTAGTGCCGTGGTTCCCGTTCCTGACGGCGGCCGCGGACCCCGCGGACGCGGCGGAGATGCTGCATGAGATGTCCACCGTGGGCGTCACGATGGCGGTCCTGATCACCGTGGTGTGGCTGGGTATGGTGGCGGTCTCCGGCGCGCTGGAGAACCGCGCTCTGAAGCCGCAGGCCGCGAAGAACTGAGGAGGTGCCGTCATGACATTGCTTGTGACCGTATTTGCCGCGATCGTCGCCACGGTGAAGTGGTATAAGGACGCGCCGAAGGGTGAGATGAAGCTGGGCATACTCTGCTGGATGTACTGGGGCGCTTCGATCATGTGGCTGGTGGACGCCGTATTCGAGTACGCGGAGCTCAAGGCGGAATACTTCACGCCCGCGCCCGCCGACATGCTCAACGATCTCTTCCTGGGCTTATCCGTCGTCGCGCTGGGCCTGATCATCTGGCTGGTGCGGCTGCTGGTCGCCGATCCGAGGGGCGTCGTCAGGGGCGCGCTGTTCCAGAGGAAGGCGTAATACTAAATTTCCTCTAAATGTAGACAATCCTGCGGCGTCTTTTCCGCTCTGGCGGCGTTGAAGCCCCTTGACTTGTACGCACCGCCGCTATTCCGCTTCGCGGAAGCGGCGGCAGCGCCGGGCTGGCAGCCGGAGGCTGCGCCCGGGCTGGTCGCGCCTGCGCGAAGGCGCAGTGGCGCGACTGCTATCCGCCAGCAAGCCTGCGGGTCTTCGCCTTGCCAGAACGAAAAATCCACTCGCATTCTTGTCCATATTTAGAAGAAATTTAGTATAAACCAACAGTGCTTGTACACTGCTGACATAAACAATACAAGGAGGCAATCACTATGGCACGTTTTACTCTACCCCGGGACATCTATTTCGGCAAGGGCGCCCTGGAAAACCTGAAGGGCCTCAAGGGCAAGAAGGCCATCATCTGCGTGGGTGGCGGCTCCATGAAGCGCTTTGGCTTCCTGGATCGCGCGCAGAAATACCTGGAAGAGGCCGGCATGGAGGTCAGGCTGTTCGAGGGCATCGAGAGCGATCCTTCCGTCGAAACCGTCATGAAAGGCGCTCAGGCCATGATCGACTTTGGCCCCGACTGGATCGTAGCCATCGGCGGCGGCAGCCCCATCGACGCGGCCAAGGCCATGTGGATTAAATATGAGTACCCCGAGTGCACTTTCGAGGACATGTGCAAGGTGTTCGGCATCCCCGAGCTGCGCCGCAAGGCCCGTTTCTGCGCGGTGTCCTCCACCAGCGGCACGGCCACCGAGGTGACCGCGTTCTCCATCATCACCGACTATCAGAAGGGCATCAAGTACCCCATCGCGGACTTTGAGATCACCCCCGACGTGGCCATCGTCGATCCCGAGCTGGCCGAGACCATGCCCAAGAAGCTGGTCGCCCACACCGGCATGGACGCCATGACCCACGCCATCGAGGCGTATGTGTCCACCGCCAACAGCGACTACACCGACCCGCTGGCCATCCACGCCATCGAGATGATCATGAAGGACCTCGTGCCCTCCTACAACGGCGATATGGCCGCCCGCGACCGCATGCACGACGCCCAGTGCCTGGCCGGCATGGCGTTCTCCAACGCGCTGCTGGGCATCGTCCACTCCATGGCCCACAAGACCGGCGCGGTGTTCGCCGACTATGGTGCGCACATCATCCACGGCGCGGCCAACGCCATGTACCTGCCGAAGGTCATCGCCTACAACGCCAAGGACGCCACCGCCAAAAAGCGCTACGGCGTGATCGTGGACTACATGGGCATCGCCGACGATTTCGACAGCGACGACGTGAAGGTCGCCAAGCTGATCGCCTTCCTGCGGGGCATGAACGACAAGCTCAACATCCCCCACTGCATCAAAAATTACGGCGCGGACAGCTATCCCTGTGAACAGGGCTTCGTGCCGGAGGACGTGTTCCTCGAGCGCCTGCCGGAGATCGCCAAAAACGCCATCGCCGACGCCTGCACCGGCTCCAATCCCCGCCAGCCCAGCCAGGAGGAGATGGAGAAGCTGCTCAAGTGCTGCTACTACGACACCGAGGTGGATTTCTGAGCATAACCCCCCATATCAAAAAACGGTATTTTGATACGCCATGCAGGGGCGCCCATCGGGCGCCCCTGCATAGGTTTTCCCTCCCCTTAAATCATCCCCGCGCCCGATTTGTGACCGATTATCGTCTTTATCTTTATATTTCATCTACCTTCATTGACATTGCCCCGGCGGTGTTTTAAGATATAGATTGGATATGTAATCATGTGCTATTTACGTCAGCAACGGATGTGGAGGGAACGCGAAATGTTCAAAAAGGGACGCAAACGCGAGGCGAAGGGCCTGGCGGTTGTCTATTTCATAATCGGATTAATCATACTGTTGATTATACTGGCCGTGATCTATTTCGCGCTGGTGGAGCTGGACTACTCCGACCGCATGAAGGACCCCGACGCCACGGTGCGCTCCTATGTGGAGATGACGCCGGAGCCGGAGGCCCTTGACATGCCCGAGGAGGAGGATGAGCCGGACGAGATCCCGCTGGAGGTGGACCTGACCACGCCCACCGACACCCCCGAGCCCACCCCGTCCCCCACGCCGGAGCCCACCGCCACGCCGGAGCCCACGCCCTCGCCCACGCCGCTGCCGCCCACCATGCTGGCCCAGCCGCGCACCGCGGGCTTCACGCTGCCCGGCAAGGCCGCCCAGAACTGCCAGGCCGCCATCACAAAGTGCACCGTGTCCGCGGCGGACAACAACAAATACATGTACCTGGCGGGCTACGGCTTCATCAACGACGCCAACTTCGACGCCTCCAAGATGCAGTGCTTCCTGATCGTCAGCCAGACCAAGACCAACCAGCTCATCGCCTATCAGCTGACCATGAAGCCCGGCATCTCCGGCGTGGCCCACGACGGCGCGCTGTGCAAGAACGCCGCCTCCGCCGACTGGGAGGTCTGCTTCGACGTGAGCACCCTCTACACCGAGGATATCTACAACCTGGGCCTGGTGATCGGCTACAAGCCGCCGCGCAAGCGCAAGGCCACCTTCGCCTACTACCCCTTCCCCACCGACGTGAACTTCACCGTGCTGGCCGGGCAGGTGGTGGAGCCCGTGAAGGTGTCCGGCAATGCCGCCGCCGGCGCGTCTCAAATCGATAACGCCCTGCCCGCCGACGCCGGCGCGGCGCTCATCGGCGCGCAGACCGCCACGGTGCAACCCGGCGTGGCCGCGCCCCTGACCGACAGCGGCTTCGATACCTCCGAGCCCGAGGACCTCACCCCCGAGGCCGCCCGCAGCGCCCCGGCCACCGTCAACGTGCCCACCGTCACCCAGCAGCCCACGCTGGAAAACGCCGCCGCCAACCTGCAGGACCCGTCCATCATACAGCAGCAGATCATGCAGAACCAGATGGGCATCGGCTGATTGTCTCATATGAAGCGCCCCCGGTTTTCATTGCGAAAGCCGGGGGCGCTTCATTGCCGCCAGGTTCACCCCAGCAGCTTCAGCAGCTTTTTGTCAAATGTGGCAATCTCCACGCCCTTAACCGCATGATATCCGTACAGCACGCAATCGACGAAATCGAGGCTGCGTTCACCGTAGGTATCCAGCGCGCAATTCAGCACATCCATCTCCTGGCACCTCACCAGCTCCAGGAAACCCTTGACAGTATCGACGATGCTGTCACGGCGCATCGAATAAACCCCTTTGAGGGGACCTCGAAAAACCTCACTTTGCCGCAAACCTTACTTCGGAAAACCCTGTAAAACAAGGGTTCCTTGCGAAGTATTGTTTGCGAAAACAGGGTTTTTCGAAGTTGCCTTGAGGACATAGACGACTTCCGCGACGACCTCAATGGTGACGATCACGTCTCCGTCCTCCAGGTAGCTCTCGGCCCTGTCCGCCATTTCCTGATTATCGTTGAGCAGATACCGCAGTATCATGTTCGCGTCAAGCATCACCATGTTTTTCCACCATGGCGCGCTCCCATGCGCCCTTTTCCTTTTCTGCCAACGCCGGGTCGGCGTACTGGGCCAGCGCCCCGCGCATGCTCTTCTTGCGCACGCCCTTTGCGGGCTCCACAAATTCATCCATGATCGTCACGATCACCCGCTGATTGGGCTTCGCGGTAATGCGCTCCAGCAGCCGGATGGTCGCGCCGTCGTAGTATCCCTGAACCGCCATCATCTGTCATCACCCTTTCCGCGTCCGAAGCAGCCCATAATTCATATTACCACATGCCCGGGCTTTTTACAATGGAAAGATGTGAATTTGCCCGTCATTTTCCAAACAGCCCATGCCGGTTGCAGTACCCGTACAGCCGCCGGACCCCGTCGATCTTGAACCGCGCCTCGGCGTTTCCCTCGGGGTAGAGCTTGACGAGCTGCACGCCGTGGTCCGACGCCGCCGCGAGGAACGATATACAGTGGTCCTTCGTCATGGGGTGGTCGACGGTGACGTAATATTCATCCTCCACGACCTCCACGCGCAGGTCGTGCGCCGCGTCGGGGCGCTCGGCCTCGAGGGGCGGCAGCGTGATGCCGCAGCAGCCGACCAGCGCCTCCCCCGTCGCGCCGATGACGTTGCCGCACACGGGGCACACGTAGAACCTGCCCCGGAGCATGTTGGCGCACCGGTTCCGGTTGCGGATGTCCTCCCCGGAGAGCAGCTCGATCACGGACACCCCCAGCGCCCCCGCCAGCGGCTCCAGCAGGCTGATGTCCGGGAACCCCTGGCCCGTCTCCCACTTGCTCACCGCCTTGCCGCTGACGAATATGCGCTCCGCCAGCGCCTCCTGCGTCAGGCCCTTGCCCTCGCGCAGCTTGCGGATCATCGCGCCGGTCACGTATCTGTCCATAAAAATCACCTCCCTGTGCGAACAATATAGCACAGGGAGGCATGGCTGGCAACCTACGCTGCGTGGAGAGGTCCTGCTTTTAATAGAATCACCAATCACCGGTAGTAATCCACCGCGCCGCGGAACATGCCGTTGTCGTAGTCGCCGGGCACGTTGACATACAGCGGCACGTCAAAGCCCACGCGCTCGGAGTGCGCCATCTTGCCGAACACCCGGCCGTCCGGGGAGGTGATGCCCTCTATGGCGGCACAGGAGCCGTTGGGATTGTCGAGTATGTCCATGGAGGGTTTGCCGTCGATATCGCAATACTGCGTGGCGATCTGGCCGTTCGCCGCCAGCTTCTCGATGAAGGCGTCCGAGGCGATGAACCGCCCCTCGCCGTGCGATACCGGGGCCATGTACACGTCGCCCACGCGGGTGTGCATCAGCCACGGGCTCAGGTCGGAGGCGACGCGGGTGCGCACCAGCCGGGACTGGTGGCGGCCGATGTCGTTGAAGGTCAGCGTGGTCTCGGTGCACTGGTCCGCCTCCCGAATCTCGCCGTAGGGCACCAGGCCCAGCTTGATCAGCGCCTGGAAGCCGTTGCAGATGCCGCCCATCAGGCCGTCGCGCCGCTTCAACAGGTCGTGTACCCTGTCGCGCAACACGGGATTGCGGAAGAACGCCGTGATGAACTTGCCGGAGCCGTCGGGCTCGTCGCCGCCGGAGAAGCCGCCGGGGATGAATATGATCTGGCTTCGGTCGATCTTCTCCGCGAACGCCGCCGCGGACTCCGCCACCGCCCGGGCGGACATGTTGCGGATCACCATGATCTCCGGCACCGCCCCGGCCTTGAGGAATGCGCGGGCGGTGTCGTATTCGCAGTTGGTGCCGGGGAACACCGGGATCAGCACCTTCGGCTTCGCTGCGCGGACCGCCGGGGCGTAGCGCTTTTCGGCATGATATTCAAACGCCCGGGGCGTCGGGTAGGCCTTGTTCACCGTGGCCGGGAACACGCCGTTCAGTCGACCCTCGTAGAGCGCCTCCAGCTCGTCGGCGGGGATGCTGGCGCCGCCGCAGGCAAACGCCCGCGCCGCGGTGGTCTGGCCGATGATCGCATCGCCGTCCCCGGCGTACTCCACCAGGAAGCTGCCGTACACGGGGGCGAACAGGTCGATATCCTCGTCAAAGCACACGCCGAAACCGTTGCCCAGCGCCATGCGGAAGGCCGCCGCCGCCGCGCCGCCCTTGCCCACCGCGCGGGCGGCGAGTATAGAACCGTCCTTCAACCCGGCATCCACCTTGTCAAACAGCGCCTTCTGGCTGTCCGGGTCCGGGGTGCCGTTTAAGCGGTATTCCGGCCTGAGCCAGCCGATCTTCGAGCCCGCGCGCTTGAACTCGCCCGATTTGACGTTCCCCGCCGGGCACACGCCCACCGCGAAGGACACCAGCGTCGGCGGCACGTGCAGGTCCTCGAAGGAGCCGGACATGCTGTCCTTGCCGCCGATGGCCGCCGCGCCGAAGTCCAGCTGCGCCTCCAGCGCGCCCAGCAGCGCCGACAGGGGCTTGCCCCAGGCGGACGGGCCGGTCATGCGCTCGAAGTATTCCTGGAAGGTCAGGTGGACGTTCCCCGTGCCGCTGCCCGTCGCCACCAGCTTGGCGATGGAATCCACCACCGCCAGGTACGCGCCGCGCCAGGGGCTCTTTTCGCTGATCTCGGGGTCGAAGCCGTAGGCCATCACGCTGGCGGTGTCGCTCTCCGCGCCCTCCACCGGCACGCGGGAGGCCATGGCCTGTACGGGCGTGCGCTGCCACTTCCCGCCGAAGGGCATCAGCAGCGAGGACGCGCCGTTGGTGCTGTCGAAGCGCTCCGACAGGCCCCGCTGCGAGCACAGGTTGAGGTCGGAGACCATCTCCCGCATGCCCGGTTCAAATTCCGCACGCGCGGAAGCCTGCGCCTTGTCCTGCAGCTCAACCACCACGTCGGTATGCTTGGGCGCGCCGTTGGAGTTTAAGAAATCCCGGGCCACGTCCACGATGACCCTGCCGTTCCAGCGCATGACCAGCCGGGGGTTTTCGGTGACCGTCGCCACCGCCGTGGCCTCCAGGTTCTCCCCGTCCGAGAGCGCCATGAAGGCATGAACATCCTCCGGGGCCAGCACCACGGCCATGCGCTCCTGGGATTCGGAGATGGCCAGCTCGGTGCCGTCCAGGCCCTCGTACTTGCGGGGCACGGCGTTCAGGTCGATATCCAGGCCGTCGGCCAGCTCGCCGATAGCCACGCTGACGCCGCCCGCGCCGAAGTCGTTGCAGCGCTTGATCATCCGCACCGCCGCGGGATTCCGGAACAGCCGCTGCAGCTTGCGCTCCTCGGGGGCGTTGCCCTTCTGCACCTCCGCGCCGCAGGTCTCGAGGCTCGCCTCGGTGTGGGCCTTGGAGGAGCCCGTCGCGCCGCCGCAGCCGTCGCGGCCGGTGCGCCCGCCCAGCAATATCACCACGTCGCCGGGGGCGGGCACCTCGCGCCGCACCTCCCAGGCCGGAGCCGCGCCCACCACCGCGCCGATCTCCATGCGCTTGGCGGCGTAGCCGTCGTGATAGATCTCCTCCACCAGGCCCGTGGCAAGGCCGATCTGGTTGCCGTAGCTGCTGTAGCCCGCCGCGGCGGTGGTCACCAGCTGGCGCTGGGGCCGCTTGCCGGGGATGGTCTCATCCACGCTGCGGGTGGGGGCCGCCGCGCCGGTGACG
>JAFRFY010000110.1 GCA_017434085.1 Clostridia bacterium | reverse complement strand
GGGCGATGCCCTCATCGCCCGCGCAATCATAGTAGGGGCGATGCCCTCATCGCCCGCGCAATCATAGTAGGGGCGATGCCCTCATCGCCCGCGCAATCATAGTAGGGGCGATGCCCTCATCGCTCACGCAATCATAGTAGGGGCGATGCCCTCATCGCCCGCTGGTCTGATAGAGGGTGTGGAGTTAAAGACGGTCGTGTCAGGTTAGCGACATAATCCCATTAATCGCGGTAACCATAGGTTAATTATCCGCCGTGTAATGTGCGCGGCAAACTATAACTCCACTCTCAACACTCCACACTCCACACTCTTACAAAAGAAACGATAAGGAGACTCATCTTATGCCCAACGACGCGGAACAATACTGGCTGGGCCATCGGGCGCGCCTGCGGGAGAAGGCGCGCACGGTGGGCATAGAGGCCCTGCACCCCTATGAGATCGTGGAGCTGATACTGTATCAATCCGACCTGCGCGCCGACATGGCGGAGCAGGCCCGGGCGCTGATCGGGCGCTTCGGCACCATCGGGGCGGTGCTGTCGGCCCCGCGGGACGCGCTGCTGGCCGTGCCGGGCATGAAGCGGCAGGCGGCGGACTGGATCATCCGCACCGGCGAGCTGACCCGGCGCTTCGCCGCGGCCACCGCCGCGCCGCAGCTGCGCATATGGCGGGCAAAGGACCTGATCGGGTTCGTCTCCTCCGTCTGGCGGGACGTGCCCGCGCCCCAGACCTGGATGCTCTACACCGACTACGATGACCGCCTGCTGATGCGCTCGGTGCTGTGCGACTCCCTGGGCTGGGCGGACTCCATGATCGCCCAGCAGATCCTGCGGGAGGCGCTGGCGCTGCAGGCCCGGCGGGCGTTCCTGGTGTGCTTCACCGGCCCGGAGCCGCTGCGGCTCACCCCGGAGGAGCGGGAGTTCTTGAACAGCCTGGCGGTCACGCTGCAGGCGGTGCGCGTGGAGCTGCTGGACGTTCTGCTGGTGGGCGAGTCGGGCTTTCACAGCCTGAATCAGGCTCATGAGATGGACGACGTGCGCGCGATCTGCGAGAACCTGCGCCTGCACGAGCGCTATACCGAGGAGGATGCGTCATGGAGAGAATCGCCCGATTTATGAAGGTCAGCCCGGAGCGCTTCGACGCCGACTGGCGGGAGTGCTTTCCCCTGCTGCCCAATCCCTACGACGTGCTGCGCCTGCCCCGGCGCGCCACCGCCGGCTCGGCGGGCTATGACTTCTACGCCCCGCTGGCCTTCGCCCTGAACCCCGGCGAGACGATCCGCATCCCCACCGGCATACGGGCGCAAATCGCCCCGGGCTGGGTGCTGATGCTGTTCCCCCGCAGCGGGCTGGGCTTCAAGTACCGCATGCAGCTCAACAACACTGTGGGCGTGGTGGACGCGGACTACTTCAGCGCCCGCAACGAGGGCCACATATTCATAAAGCTCACCAACGCAGGCGAAAAACCCCTGCGCGTCGAGGCGCTCGAGGCCTTCGCACAGGGGGTCTTCCTGCCCTTCGGCATCACCGAGGACGATCACGCCGACGGCGTCCGCACAGGCGGCTTCGGCAGCACGGGGAAAGGGTAATTAGGATTCCTGCTGCGTCTGATACCGGGAGAGGAACTGTATGGTGCGCTCCTCCCGGGGGTTATTGATGATGTTATAGGGGTTGCCCTGCTCGACGATCACGCCGCCGTCCATGAAAATGATGTGGTCGGACACGTCCCGGGCGAAGGCCATCTCGTGGGTGACGATGATCATGGTGCGGTCGTCGGACTTGAGGCTGCGTATGACCCTGAGCACCTCGCCGGTGAGCTCCGGGTCCAGCGCGGAGGTGGGCTCGTCAAAGCAGAGTATGTCCGGCTTGAGCGCCAGCGCCCGGGCGATGGCCACGCGCTGCTGCTGGCCGCCGGAGAGCTGCCAGGGGTAGTTCTGCATGCGGTTGGCGAGGCCCACCTTGTCCAGCAAAGTCTTGGCCTCGGCCTCGATCTGCGCCTGTATCGCGCGGCGGTTGGCCCGGTAGTCGGGGCGCTCGCGGGAGAGCAGCTCGCAGGCCAGCATCACGTTTTTCAGCGCCGTGTACTGCGGAAACAGGTTGAAGGACTGGAACACCAGCCCGAACCGCAGCCGCTTGCGGCGCACCTCGCGCTCCCGCTGGGTGGCGGGGTCGGCGGCGTCGAACAGCGTCTCGCCGTTGACCGCGATCCTGCCCCCGTCCGGCCGCTCCAGAAAGTTCAGGCAGCGCAGCAGCGTGGTCTTGCCGCTGCCGGAGGAGCCGATGATGGACACCACCTGCCCCTTCTTCATGCTGAAGCTGATGTCCCTGAGCACCTCCGTGCTGCCGAAGCTCTTTCGTATATTCTGCACTTCCAGTATCGCCATAGCGTATCACACCTTATAATATCCCAGTTTGCGCTCCACCCAGCCGAACAGCAGCGTCAGAAGCCCGTTGCACGCCAGGTAGTACACGCCCGTGAAGAACAGCGGCCAGATGGCGCCGGAGATGCCCTGGCTGGACTTCATGAACGCCTGCCCCGCCCAGATGATCTCCTGCAGCGCGATGATGCGCGCCAGCGAGGTATCCTTCACCAGCGTGATGATCTCGTTGGACATGGGCGGCACGATGCGCTTGATGACCTGAGACAGCTTGACGTGGAAGAATATCTGCGCCTTGGTCATGCCCAGCACCAGCCCGGCCTCCTCCTGCCCCACCGGCACGGACTGTATGCCGCCGCGGTAGATCTCGGAGAAATAGCAGGCGTAGTTGATGATGAACGCCGTGGAGGCCGCCGCGAAGCGCCCCGCCTCGCCGCCGCCCCACAGGGTCTTGTGCAGCACGATGCCGGGGAAGTAGAATATGATCAGAAGCTGTATCATCAGCGGCGAGCCGCGCACGATCCACACTACGATGCGGGTGAATATGCTCAGCGGCTTCACCTTCGACATGGACCCGAAGGCGATCACCAGCCCCAGGGGCAGCGCGCCGATCAGCGTCACGCAAAACAGCTTCAGCGTCTGCATAAAGCCCACGTTCAGCGAGCGCACGACGATGGGAAATTGTTCGAGGAATAACTGCATGGGTTCACGGCCTTTTTGATTTGTACTGTTGGTAATGGTTCGGTAGTACCTATAAACGGGATGTCGGGTTTCGACCGAGAGTGGAGAGTGGAGAGTGGAGTTATAGTTAGCCGCGCACATAGCATCGCGGGAATAACAGCCAAATGTTCCCGCGAATAAAAGTGTCTTGCGACAGGAAATCACGTTGTTTCGTTCCCGGGCACTCTTTATCTCCACTCTTCACTCTTCACTCTTCACTCTCATATATTTCCGCTTACGCAAAACACCCGGAGGCCGTTCTGTCTCAAACGGCCTCCGGTATTCGGTAATGCTGTGATCGTACTATTGCGCGATCATCGCGGCCTGCACGCCGTAGGTCTCGGCGATGGCCATCATGGTGCCGTCGTCATAGGCGGCCTTCATAAAATCGTTCAGCGCGGTGGCCAGGTCGGAGCCCTTGCGGAAGCCCGCGCCGTACTCCTCGCTGTTGAGGCCCACGGTGTAGGTCAGGTTGGCGTAGCCGGTGCCCTCGCCCACCATGGCGGCGGCCATCAGGCTGTCGATCACGGCGGCGTCGGAGGTGCCCGCGGCGACCTCCATCAGCGCGTCGGCCTGGGTGGCGACCTCGGTGACGGTGTAGCCCAGCCCGGTCACGACCTCCTCGCCGGCGGAGCCGTTCTCCACGGCGATGTTCAACTCGGCGATGCTCTCGGGGGTCTGGTACTGATCGGCCACGTCCGCGGGCACGATCACCACCTGGGCGTTGTTGGCGTAGGCGTTGGAGCACTCCATGGCGGCCTTGACGTCCTCGGTCAGGGTCATGCCGTTCCACACCACGTCGATGGACTTGTTGTCCAGCTCCATGATCTTGTTGTCCCAGTCGATCTCGATGAACTCCACGTCCACGCCCAGGCTCTCGGCAAAGGCCTTGGCCATGTCGGCGTCAAAGCCGATCCACGCGCCGGATTCGTCCTTGTAGTCCATGGGCGCGAAGTCGGTGATGCCCACCACCAGCTTGCCGTTGGCCTTCACATACGCCATATCGCTGTCCTCAGCCAGGGCCGCCATGCACACGCACAACATCAGGGCGATCATCAATGCTACAATACGCTTCATTTTACATTTCCTCCATAGTGCTTATAGGGTGTACGTATAAGATATCACACTAACACGGTAAAGTAAAGGGCTATCCGCCGGCTCGTCAAAATTTAACGGTATGCGGTAATCAAAGCGAGTTAGGCTTGTCTAATTCATTTGTGTTATGTTATAATTTCATTATTAGAGAATACTAATGCAGGGAGGGATGCCCATGACACCGCTGTTCGACACCGATGTCCAGGAGCTGAAATACAAGGTGCTCCGGGAGGTCGCGTCGCTGACGCTTCAAGACCGGCTCACGCCGCAGAACACCATGACCATCGCCGAGCGGATCATACCGGACGACGCCAGGCCCACCATGCGCTGCTGCATCTACAAGGAGCGGGCCATCATCAACCAGCGGGTGAAGCTCGCACTGGGCGGCGACGCGCGCAACCCCAACGTGGTGGAGGTGCTGCCCATCGCCTGCGACGAGTGCCCGGTGGACGGCATCACCGTCACCCAGGCCTGCCGCGGCTGCATCGCGCACCACTGCATGAACGCCTGCCCGAAGGACGCCATACGCATCGTCAACCGCCACGCCGCCATCGACAAGGACAAGTGCGTGGAGTGCGGCCGCTGCGCCCAGGCCTGCCCCTACGGCGCGATACTGCGGCTGGAGCGGCCCTGCATCAAGGCCTGCAAAACCAAGGCCATCTCCATCGATCCCGACACCCAGAAGGCCAAAATCAAGCTTCAAAAGTGCGTGTCCTGCGGCGCGTGCGTGTACCAGTGCCCCTTCGGCGCGATCTCGGACAAGTCCTTCATCACCAGGGCCATAGAGATCGTCAAAAACTCCTTCGACAACAAGGTCTACCACACCTACGCGGTGGTCGCGCCCTCCATCGGCGCGCAGTACGCCAACATCACCGCCGAGCAGGTCTACGAGGGCATACTGAAGCTGGGCTTCTACCGGGTGGAGGAGGCCGCCTGGGGCGCGGACGCCGTGGCCTACCACGAGGCGCAGGAGCTGGTGGAGGAGGGCTTCCTCACGTCCTCCTGCTGCCCCGCCTTCGTCAGCCTGGCCCAGAAGAACTACCCCGCCGTGGCGAAGCACGTGTCCCACAACCCCTCCCCCATGGCCATGATGGCCCAGGCCATCCGCAAGAAGGACCCCACCGCCGAGATCGTGTTCATCGGCCCCTGCATCGCCAAAAAGTACGAGACGCTCTACACCCAGACCAAGAACGTGGTGGACTGCGCCATCACCTTCCTGGAGATGCAGGCCTGGTTCGACGCCGCCAATGTGGACCTCCAGGCGCTCAAGGGCGTGAAGCTGACCCATTCCTCCTCCTACGGCCGGGGCTTCGCCCGCTGCGGCGGCCTGGGCGACGCGGTGGCGGAGGCCATACGGGAGATGGGCAACACCGAATTTGAGTTGAAGGCCGTCTCCTGCAACGGGCTTTCGGAGTGCAACGCCGCGCTGCTCAAGGCCTCCAAGGGCGTTTTGAAGGAGAACTTCATCGAGGGCATGGCCTGCGACGGCGGCTGCATCGGCGGCCCCGCGTGTTTAAGCCACAGCCAGAAAAACAAGCTGCAATTCGCCAAGTACGAGAAGATGGACGCTGCGCGCACCATCACCGACGCCATCGGCCAGTTTGACATGCCCGACAACGGCTGACCGCCACAAAGGAGGCAATCCCCATGCGCAAAACCAAGATCATCTGCACCATCGGCCCCGCCAGCGAAGCGCCCGAGACGCTCTCGGCGATGATGGAGGCGGGCCTGAACGTGGCCCGCATCAACTTCTCCCACGGCACCCACGAGGAGCACGCCCAGAAGATCGCCAACATCAAGAAGGTGCGGGAGCGCCTGGACAAGCCCATCGCCATCATGCTGGACACCAAGGGCCCGGAATACCGCATCAAGACCTTCAAGAACGGCAGGATCACCCTGGAGGAGGGCCAGATGTTCACGCTGTGCGTGGACGACGTGCCCGGCGACGAGACCCGCGTGTCCGTCAACTACGCGGGCCTGGCCGACGACCTGGAGCCCGGCAACCGCGTGCTGCTGGCCAACGGCCTGCTGGCGCTGGACGTGGTGGAGATCAAGGGCGGCGAGATCCGCTGCCGCGTGGCGGTGGGCGGCGAGCTGTCCGACCGAAAGAGCATGTCCTTCCCCGGCAAGGTCCTAAACCAGATCTACCTGTCGGAGCTGGACAAGTCCGACCTGCTGTTCGGCATCGAGCACGGCGTGGACTACGTAGCCTGCTCCTTCGTGTCCCGCAGGCAGGACCTTATCGACGTGCGGGAGTTTTTGAACGCCCACGGCGGCCAGAGCATCAGCCTGATCGCCAAGATCGAGAACCAGTCCGGCATCGACAACATCGAGGACATCTGCCAGGCCTGCGAGGGCATCATGATCGGCCGCGGCGACATGGGCGTGGAGATCCCCTACGAGGAGCTGCCCGCCGTGCAGAAGCACCTGATCGACAAGTGCCGCATCATCGGCAAGCGGGTCATCACCGCCACGGAGATGCTGGAATCCATGATCCACAACGCCCGGCCCACCCGCGCCGAGATCTCCGACGTGGCCAACGCCGTGTACGACGGCACCAGTGCCGTGATGCTCTCCGGCGAGACCGCCGCGGGCGAGCACCCGGTGGAGGCCGTGGCCGTCATGGCCAGGATCGCCGAGGCCACCGAGCGCAAGATCGACTACGCCCAGCGCTTCCACCAGGCCGAGTTCATCACCCACGACACCGTGGACGCCATCTCCCACGCCGTGTGCGGCATGGCCATCGACATCGGGGCCAAGGCCATCGTGGTCTGCTCCCTCTCCGGCCGCACCGCCCGCATGATCTCCCGCTTCCGCGCGCCCGTGGACATACTCGCCTCCACCACCAGCGAGCGCACCATGCGGCAGCTGGCGCTCTCCTGGGGCGTGGTGCCCGCCCTGTCCGTGGAGTATACCTCCACCGACGTGCTGTTCTACGTCGCCACACAGCTCGCCCGCGAAAAGCTGGGCCTACAGCCCGGCGATAAGATCGTCATCACCGGCGGCGTCACCAATGGCAAGTCCGGCAATACCAACCTCATTAAGGTGGAAGTGATTTGATCATCGCCAGAGAGGGGTGATTTTCCATGGTCTATACGACCGATCAGATTCGGGCGATAGCAACCCCCATCGCCGCTGCGTATGACATAAAGAGCATGTCCCTGTTTGGCTCCTATGCCAGAGGCGAAGCGACCGAGGACAGCGATGTGGATATCCTGATTGAGAGGGCGCGATCCGAACCGCTTTTCAGATGGGCGGCTTGTACGCCGATCTCGCGGAAGGGCTGGGAAAGGAGCTCGATCTGGTGACATTGGACGGCGCGGACCAGAATTTCATCTCCCGGATTCGCAGGGATGAAGTCAGGCTGTATCCATGAGGATCGAAGGAACAGTGCGAGAGTATCCTGCATAACTGAATGCCGCGGCTTCGCCGAACCATGTTGACTTTGTCAAGTGGGTTCGATTATCCCACGCACCTGCTCACAAAAAGGGGCTGTTGCACTAACAATCAGCATCAAACAACAAAAGAAGCGGAGAACAACAAAAGAAGCGGAGAAGTTCGAGTAGAACAACTCCGCTTTTTGCTGTATAATGTAACTGATATGAAACAAGAACAGCAAATACATTAT
>JAFRFY010000008.1 GCA_017434085.1 Clostridia bacterium | reverse complement strand
GTCGGCATTACTCTGAGTAAACTTGCTACACCAATCATCTCCATTACACAGTACCTCCACTGATATCTGTGTCTGGAGTATATCATACAGGCGCAAAGAAGTCAACACTAAGTTAGTGCATATGGGGCATCGCCCCTACGGTATCGCGTGGGTTGTAGGGGCAATGCCCTCATCGCCCGCCTCAAACACGGAGCATAACTGAACGGCACTATAAAAAAAGACCACTCACTGCTGAGTGATCTTTTGGTGGGGTTAAATGGGCTCGAACCATCGACCTTTACGATGTCAACGTAACGCTCTGACCAACTGAGCTATAACCCCGCAACAAGAAGAATTATAGCACATTTCAGCGGGGGTGTCAACCGGTTTGGGCCATTCATTACAAATTGTTATCAATAATGGGCGGCGGGTGTGATCACATCCTGTCCTCCACCATGGTCAGGGCGATGCGCTTTTTCCGCGCGTCCACGCTGACGACCCACACCTTCACCACATCCCCCACCCTGACCACCTCGGAGGGATGCCGTATGAAGCGGTCCGCCATGCGGGAGATGTGCACCAGCCCGTCCTGGTGCACGCCGATATCGACGAAAGCGCCGAAGTCGATGACGTTGCGCACGGTGCCGGTCAGCGCCATGCCGGGTTTCAAATCCGCGATGTCCAGTACGTCGGTCCTGAGCACCGGCCTGGGCAGGTCGTCGCGGGGGTCGCGGCCGGGCTTTTGAAGCTCCGAGAGCATGTCCCTGAGCGTGGGCAGGCCGATGTTCAGCGCCCCGGCCAGCTTCTCCAGGCCGTAGCGTTCCGCGCGGCTGCCGATGTCCGCGATGCCGCCGCCCTTCACGGCCTTGAGGTCGTAGCCCAGCACATCCAGCAGAGCCTTCGCGGCGTCGTAGCTCTCGGGGTGTACCGCGGTGGCGTCCAGCGGGTTCTTGCTGTCCATCACCCGCAAAAAGCCCGCGCACTGCTCAAAAGCCCGCGGCCCCAGCTTGGGCACCTTTTTCAGCGCGGCGCGGGAGGGAATGCCGTTTGCCTCGCGGTACGCCACGATGTTCTTCGCCAGCGCGGACCCGATGCCCGCCACGTGGCTCAAAAGCGCCGCTGAGGCCGTGGAGACCTCCACGCCCACGCGGTTCACGCACTGCTCCACCACGCCGTCCAGCGCGGCGGTGAGCTCGTTCTGCTTCAAATCGTGCTGATACTGGCCCACGCCGATGGCCTTGGGGTCGATCTTCACCAGCTCCGCCAGCGGGTCCTGCATGCGCCGGGCGATGGACACCGCGCTGCGCTGGGTGACGTCGAAGTCCGGGAACTCCTCGGCGGCCAGCTTGCTGGCGGAATACACCGACGCTCCCGCCTCGGACACGATCACATACGCCACCCCGGGCAGCTCCGGCAGCAGCGACGCGATGAACTGCTCGCTCTCGCGGCTGGCGGTGCCGTTGCCGATGGCGATGGCCGTGACGCCGTACTTTTTCACAAAGCCCTTGATCAGCCGCGCCGCGGCCTCCTTCGCCGCCTCCTTGCCGGGCAGGGTGAAGTACCCCACCCCGGTGTCCAGCACCTTTCCGGTCTCATCGACCACCGCCAGCTTGCAGCCCGTGCGGAAGCCGGGGTCGACGCCCAGCGTCACCCTGCCCTTGATCGGCGGCTGCATCAGAAGCTGGTGCAGGTTCTGGGAGAACACCTTGATGGCGGAGACATTGGCCCGGTCTGTGAGCGCGTTTCTGATCTCCCGCTCCAGGGACGGAAACAGCAGCCGGTCCCAGGCGTCCTCGCAGGCCAGGGCCACCTGTTCGGCGGCCTTGGACGTGCCGCGCACGTAGAGCGCCTTCACCGCGGCCAGGGCCTTTTCCTCCGGGACGGATAAGCCGACCTTCAGAAAGCCCTCCCGCTCGCCCCGGTTTATCGCCAGCACGCGGTGCGGCGCGATGGTCCGCACGGGCTCCCGGAAGTCGTAGTACATGCTGTAGACGCTGTCCTCCTCCTTTGCGGGGCGGGTCTCCAGCACGGCCTCACGGTTCAGGAGCGCCCGCAGCGACTTGCGCAGCGCGGCGTCGTCGCTGACGGTCTCCGCCAGTATGTCCCGCGCCCCGGAGAGCGCCGCCTCGGCGTCGGGCACGTCCTTTTCGGGATCGATATACCGCTCCGCCTGCATGATGGGATCGCCCTTCACCGGCTGCATTTGCAGCCACGCGGCCAGGCCCTCCAGCCCGCGCTCCCGGGCGACGGTGGCGCGGGTGCGGCGCTTGGGCCGGAAGGGGCGGTAGATGTCCTCCAGCTCCGACAGCGTCCGCGCCTCTGAAAGCTGCCTCTGAATCTCCGGGGTCAGAACGCCCTGCTCGGTCAGGGCCTTTTCGATCTCCTGGCGGCGCTTGTCCAGATTGCGCAGGTACTCCAGACGCTCGGAGAGCTCCCGCAGCAGCTGGTCGTCCAGCGAGCCGGTGGCCTCCTTGCGGTAGCGGGCGATGAAGGGGATGGTGTTCCCCGCGTCCAACAGCTCGATCACGGCGCGCACCTGTGCTTCGCGCAGCTTGAATTCCCGGGCGAGTATGGCGATAAAGTCCAATGGGGTTTCCTCCTTGTGAAAACGGGCGCTCGGTGAGCGCCCGTCAAAATGATCTATGCGTTTCGGCCCAGCGCGAACGCCTTTTTATTGAGCTCCAGGAACTTGGGCGGCACGGTCTCGTCGATGGCCTGAAGCCACACGGCCTCGGGGATGTCCATGATTTTGGACAATACGCCGATCAACACCACGTTTACAGCCTTTGGGGAACCGGCCTCGGTGGCCAGCTTGAGCGCGTCCACGGCGCGCACGTCGGCCATCTGCGACAGCTTCTCCACGATGCCCTCGGGATAGGTCATCGCCCCGGTGATGACGGGCATCGGCCAGGTCTTCTGGGTGTTGGTAATCAGCTTGCCACCCTTCTTAAGATAGGATATCCAGCGGGCGGATTCCAAAATCTCGAAGGACAGGATGTAGTCCGCCTCGCCCTGATCCACGATGGGCGAATACACCTTGTCGCCGTAGCGCACGTAGGTGACCACGCTGCCGCCGCGCTGGGACATGCCGTGCACCTCGCTGAGCTTCACGTCATAGCCCTGCTTCAACAGCACGTTGCCCAGCAGCTTGGAAGCCAGCAGTGTGCCCTGCCCGCCGACGCCCACGATCATGATGGAAGTGGTCTTCATTTCGCGGCACCCCCTTCAAACGCGCCGAATTTGCACATCTGCTCGCACAGGCCGCAGCCCACGCAGATGGTGCGGTCGATGGACGCCTTCTTGTCGGCAAACCGTATGGCCGGACAGCCGATCTTCATGCAGCTCTTGCAGCCCTTGCACTTGTCCGGATCGACGGACAGCGGCGGGTTGTGCTTGACGTATTTGAGCAGCGCGCAGGGCCTGCGAACGATGATCACCGAGGGCTCAGAAACGGCGATCTCCTCCTTGATGGCGGCCTCGGTGGCGGCCATGTCCTGCGGGTCCACCACGCGCACGCGCTTCACGCCCACGGCCCGGCAGAAGTCCTCGATGCGGATCGGGTAGGTGGGCTCGTGTTGAAGCGTCAGCCCGGTGGTGGGGTTCTGCTGGTGGCCGGTCATGCCGGTGATGGCATTGTCCAGCACCAGCACGGTGGCGATGCCCTTGTTGTACACCAGATTGACGATGCCGGTCATGCCGGAGTGCATGAAGGTCGAGTCGCCGATCACCGCCACGGTCTTCGCGGCGGCCTCCGCGCCCAGCATTTTGGTGTAGCCGTGGGCCATGCCGACGGACGCGCCCATGCACAGCACGCTGTCCACCGCGTTGAGCGGCGCGCCGCTGCCCAGCGTATAGCAGCCGATGTCGCCCAGCACGGTGAGCTTCAATTTCGAGAGCACCGTGAACAGGCCCCTGTGGGGACAGCCGGGGCACATCACCGGGGGACGCCCCGGCACGGCCTCGTCATAGCTGTCGAACGCCGGCAGCGCCGCGCCCACGCGGGCCCTGATCTTGTTCTGGGAGAGCTCGCCCAGCAGCCCGAACAGGTCCTTGCCGCCGTCCACGCGGATGCCGTGGGCGCGCATGTGATTCTCGATCACGCCGTCCAGCTCCTCCACGACGATCAGCTTCTTCACCTTCGCGGCGAAGTCCGCAAGCCGCTTCACGGGCAGCGGGTTCACCAGGCCCAGCTTGAACACGCTGGCGTCGGGGAAGGCTTCCTTCACGTACAGATAGCAGGTGCCGGAGGTGACGAAGCCGATGTCGGTCTCCCCCATCTCCTCCCGGTTGAGCGCGGTGGTCTCGGCCAGTTCTTGAAGCGCCAGCATGCGCTTTTCCACCTCGACGTGCCGCTTCACGGCGTTGGCCGGGGCGGCGACGTACTTCTGCGGGTTGCGCGCGTAGGGCTTGAGCGCGCGCTCGTCGCGGTCCTTCAATGCCACCAGGCTCTGGCTGTGGGCCACGCGGGTGCAGGTGCGCAGCATCACGGGGGTGTCGTAGGTCTCGGAGATGGCGTAGGCCTCGGCCACGAAATCCTTGCACTCCTGGGAATCGGAGGGCTCCAGCATGGCCAGCTTCGCGGCGACGGCGTAGTGGCGGGAATCCTGCTCGTTCTGGGAGGAGTGCATGCCCGGGTCGTCGGCCACGGTGACCACCAGTCCCCCGTTCACGCCGGTGTAGGAGGCCGTAAACAGCGGGTCCGCGGCCACGTTGAAGCCCACGTGCTTCATGGCGCAGAACGCCCGCGCCCCCGCCAGGCTCGCGCCCACGGCGGCCTCCGCCGCCGCCTTCTCGTTGGGGGCCCACTCGGCGTAGACCTCGCCGTATCCCGCCGCCTGCTCGGTGATCTCCGTGGACGGCGTGCCCGGATAGGACGAAACAAAACGGCAGCCCGCCTCGTACAGCCCACGGGCCACCGCCTGATTGCCCAGCATCAGTTTCTTCATCGATGAACCTTCCTTTCAGTAAAACCACAGGGTATAAAAAACCATATCCTATAATATCACAACGCAGCCCGCGTTTCAAGCGCGTAAACCTTTCCTTTACAATAGTGTTTCATGCACAAGTCAAGCGATCCGCAAAGCGCCCGTAAAAAGCGAAAACGAAGCGCAAAAGAAGCCTGAGCCTCTTCTGCAAATTCAATGCCAGAACAGACATATGAATCATGATTTCGCTGGTGTGCTTCAGCTTCGCAGTGATCCGTCCCAGGGAATAGCACCGCTTGCCGATTCCGAAGCGGCGTTCAATATCGCCGCGTTCGCCCGATTCCAGCCATTCAAGGTGAAGCTCCTGCTTCCGAATCGCAGAATCCTTCGACGGTTTGCCGAGTCGTGGACCGTTGAGATGGATGCCGTGTTCCTTGCAGTACCGCAGATTGTCCCGCGTGCGGTAGATGGTATCCGCCAGCACGCGCTCGAGATAGTGCCCATAGGCCTTGCGGTAGGCCTCCACCGAATCCTGAAGCGTGTGGCATTCATTGAACGCGTCCCAGCTGAGATGCTCGATCCTCAAAAATCCGTTAATGTCACTCATCCCGATCTTTGCGCCGAATTCAACAGGGGCGTTTTGCTTCCCCCTCACAATGGGACGCACCCAGGGCTGACTGAGGCTGACAATGCGATCATCGATCCGGGGGCTGCCAGATTCGTACATCTCGCGCTGCTGGGCGTACAGCGTGCGGATGACCGCCAGTCGTTCACGCTGCCACCGGGTCAGGGCGTTCTCCCATTCGCCGGGATGGTTCTGGATCACCGTATCAATGTGCTTCAGATTGCGGCGGAGGTAGTTGAGCTGCTGTCTCCTGGTCTGTCTGATGCTTCTCCTGGTCTTCCTGCGGCTCCTGGAGAATCCGTTGTACTGCTTCTTTGCCACGATGCGGTAGGTTCGGGGCTTCCTGCCGTCCGTGAGCCCTGCTGCGTGTAGTGCGTCTATGATTCCCTCGGTGTTCTGCCGCGCTTCGTTCAGCAGGGATGTATCCGTTGGAAACCGTATCGCCTGCGGCGCACATGTCGCGTCCAGTATCAGCGTGCCCTTGTTTGGCTCATCCTTTGTTCTTGAATCGCTGCCTTCACCGCCGCTTCCTCCGGACCCCTCTCCCGAGTCGTCATCATGACCCTCGTCGTGATCTTCCAACTCCGCTGCGATCTGCTCCGCTGTCTTGCGGCCCGTGATCACGTCGTTGACATCCTGCATCATCTTCACTGTCAGGCGCTGCCGGAACCGTGACATCATGCTGGGGTCGAATGGCGCTGTCTGTCTGTACTCTGTCAGCCCGATGAAGTACTGCAGGTATGGATTCATCACGATGTGCTCGACCGTCATCTCGTCGGAAAACTGGTATTTCTCCTTGATGATCTGCGACCCGAGCGCCTGGCGAAGGCTGCATGCCGGCTGTCCCATGTTCGATTGAAATAGCTCCGCGTATTTCTTCTCGAACACCCACCACGGAATGATCTTCGCCAGCTTTACCCATTCGTTCTCAGGATTCAGCCCTATCCCTCCGAACATCGCCGGATTGTCAAATACGCTGACCTGGTTCAGCTTTCGCTTGTACATCGTTGCCTCCAGATGCAAGGTTTTTAGTAGGTTCTCGCTCTTATCCTTGCATCTATTATACCATACTTCATGTGAATTGTCCTGTAAATAAGGTGTTTTCGGGCTTGGAAGTAGACACTACAATAGAAGGGGTTGTTGCACTAACGAAAAGTGCAGCAACCCCTTATATATGGTCAAATCTCCAAGAACAGAACAGGAAACGAGGTAAAGCACATAATAATACATGAAAAAAGGGTATAAGAAACAAGCTGTCACGATTTTGTCCTG
>JAFRFY010000109.1 GCA_017434085.1 Clostridia bacterium | reverse complement strand
GCGTCAACGCGGGGGAGTATACCGTGTTTTATAAGATGACCGCACCGGCGGAACCCGCCCAGGAGGCAACGGAGGACGCCGGCGAAGAAGCCGATGAAGCGGCCGCCGAGGAAGAAGCGCAGGAAGCGGTTGAAGATGCCGCGACCGAGACCGTCGCCACCCTCACCGTGACCATCGCCAAGGCCGACGTGGTGTTCACCCCGCCGGTGGCCGCGTTCGGGGAGTGATCGTCCCTCGATCATCGTATAAATCGCGGCGGGAATGCGCCGCGCTGCCTGTGGAAAGCGCCACGCCATCGTCCGAAAGGGCGGCGGCGTGGCGCTTTGGCGACGGGGCGGGGAATGGAGCCGTAATTATAATCTCCTTCCCGGCTTTTTTCCTGTTTATATCGGGCAAACGCTTGACGGTTTAACGTTGCTGCGATAGAATATACCCATTCGTGACAACGGCAAACCCCGGATTATACAACGCGACATAGGAGTGATATCAATATGGCGGGCTATTCTCCCCGGGACATCGAACCCAAATGGCAGAAGTACTGGTCTGAGCACAACACCTTCAGGACCGATCTTCGGGACTTTTCCAAGCCGAAATACTATGTGCTGGACATGTTCCCGTATCCCTCCGGCGTGGGCCTGCACGCGGGACACCCCGAGGGCTACACCGCCACGGACATCGTCTCCCGCATGAAGCGCATGCAGGGCTACAACGTGCTGCACCCCATGGGGTACGATTCCTTCGGCCTGCCGGCGGAGCAGTACGCCATCACCACCGGCAACCACCCCGCGGGCTTCACGAAGAAGAACATCGAGACCTTCACCAAGCAATTAAAGGAGCTGGGCTTCGACTACGACTTCTCCCACATGATCGCCACCTCCGACCCGGACTACTACCACTGGACCCAGTGGATCTTCAAGCAGCTCTACCTGGACGGCTACGCCCAGTACATCGACATGCCGGTGAACTGGTGCGAGGAACTGGGCACGGTGCTCTCCAACGACGAGGTCATCGACGGCAAGTCCGAGCGCGGCGGCTATCCCGTGGTGCGCAAGAACATGAAGCAGTGGGTCATCAACCAGCCCGCCTTCGCCGAGAAGCTGCTGGAGGGCTTGAACGAGATCGATTGGCCCGAGTCCACCAAGGACATGCAGCGCAACTGGATCGGCAAGTCTGAGGGCGTCGAGGTGCGCTTCGACATCGTGGGCGGCGGCGAATTTTCCATATTCACCACCTGCATCGAGACCATCTACGGCATCACCTTCATGGTGCTGGCCCCGGACAGCGAGCTGGTGCAGAGCCTGCTGCCCCGCGTCCAGAACCGCGAGGAGGTGGAGGCGTACATCGCCGCCACCCGCCAGAAGAACGACATGGACCGCACCGAGCTCAACAAGGAAAAGACCGGCTGCTGCCTGAAGGGCTTGAAGTGCGTAAACCCCGTCAACGGCAGGGAGGCGGACCTGTACATCGGCGACTTTGTGCTGGCCAACTACGGCACCGGCGCGGTGATGGCCGTGCCCGCCCACGACCAGCGCGACTTCGAGTACGCGCAGGTGTACGATATCCCGATACTGCAGGTCATCGACGGCGACGGCGAAAAGCTCGCCCACGTGGACGTCAGCGAACACGCCTTCGAGAAGGGCGATTACCTGGGCAAGGGGTACGTGCTGGTCAACTCCGAGGAGTTCAACGGCCTGACCGTGGAGGAAGCCAAGGAGGCCATCACCCGCAAGCTGGAGGCCATGGGCCGCGCCAAGCGCACCGTGAACTACCACTTCCGCGAGTGGATCTTCGCCCGCCAGCGCTACTGGGGCGAGCCCGTGCCGGTGGTGCACACCGAGGACGGCAAGATCCACGTGCTCGACGACGACGAGCTGCCGCTGATTTTGCCGGAGCTCGACGACTACAAGGGCAAGAACGGCCAGGCACCGCTGGAGAACGCCGAGGAATGGAAGCGCTACGACCACAACGGCGTGAAGGGCAAGCGCGAGACCTCCACCATGCCGGGCTCCGCGGGGTCGAGCTGGTACTTCCTGCGCTACATCGACCCGCAGAACGACAAGGCATTCGCCGATTACGAGCTCTTGAAGCACTGGATGCCCGTGGATCTGTACATCGGCGGGCCGGAGCACGCGGTGGGCCATTTGATGTACTCCCGCATATGGAACCGCTACCTGTACGACAAGGGCCTGAGCCCCGTCAAGGAGCCCTTCAAGAAGCTGGTGCACCAGGGCATGATCCTGGGGGCCAACGGCATCAAGATGGGCAAGCGCTTCCCCGAGTTCGTGGTCAATCCCAGCGACATCGTGCGGGACTACGGCGCGGACACGCTGCGGCTGTATGAGATGTTCATGGGCCCCATCGAGGCCAGCAAGCCCTGGTCCAACAGCGGCGTCGAGGGCGCGCGCAAGTTTTTGAACCGCGTGTGGAACTTCTTCGCCGAGCCCGGCAACATCACCGCGGGCGACGACGGCGCGCTGACCAAGATCTATCACCAGACGGTGAAGAAGGTCACCTCCGACTTCGAGCAGCTGCGCTTCAACACCGCCATCAGCCAGATGATGATATTCGTCAACGCCGCCTACAAGGCGGGCAAGTGCCCCAGGGCCTACGCCGAGGGCTTCGTGAAGATGCTCTCCTGCATCTGCCCCCACATCGGCGAGGAGCTTTGGCAGGTGCTGGGCCACAGCGACACCATCGCCTACGAGCCCTGGCCGACCTACTCCGAGGACGAGGCCCGGGAGGACCTCAAGGAGATCGCCGTGCAGGTCAACGGCAAGGTGCGCGGCACCGTGCAGGTGGCCCTGGACGAGGACGACGCCTCCGTGCGCGGGAAGGTCTGGCAGCTTGCCGGCATACAGCGCGCCACCGAGGGCAAGAAGGTCGCTATGGAGAAGTACGTCAAGGGCAGGATCTATACCATCGTGGCGAAATAATACGACCCACGCGAAAGGCCGCCGGAACCGATTCCGGCGGCCTTTTCATATCCGGGCGATGAGGACATCGCCCCTACAACTGCGTGTCATCCGTAGGGGCGATGTCCTCATCGCCCGCCGAAATGAACGCTGACAATGTAAGCCTACTTCTGGATGACCACTGTGGTGCCCCTGGGGCAGTTATCGTAGATCCACTTGGCGTTTTCGACGCTTAAGCGGATGCAGCCGTGGGACGCCTTGCGGCCAAGGCCGCTGACGGAGCCGGAGGGGCGCTTGTGGGAGTTGTAGGTGACGGAGTGGAACAGTATGCCGCCCACGATGCGGGTGGCCCACTTGGCGTAGCAGTTGAAGTCCTTGAAGTAGTACCACTCGCCGCCCGCGTGTCCGCCGGCCTGGTAGGTGCCGGTGGGGGTGGGGGTGTGGTCCTTGCCGGTGGAGCACTTGAACTTCTTCACCAGGTCCTTGTAGGAGGAGCCGTTCCACTTGCCCACGTACACGCGCTGGTCGCCGATGTCGACGATGATCTTGTAGGGGAACACGTACTCCTCGGAGGGCAGCGCGGCGGCGGAGAACAGCTGCATCTGGGTGTCCTGGTCGGCGATGCCGGTCTCCGCAAGGTTGTTCTTGCGCTGGAAGTACTTGAGGGCGTTCTCGGTCATGCTGCCGAAGCTGCCGTCGGCGGTGTAGAGGTATTTCAGGGCCTTCAGGCGCTTCTGCACGCGCATTACCTCGTCGCCGCTGTCGCCGTTGCGCACCACCTGGCGGAACACCTGGAAGACCTTTTCGCCGTCCACGTACTCCAGCAGGGGGGCGTCGATCTCGCCGTCGGCCTTGACGATGATGGGGTTCGCGCCCTCCAGCAGCACGTCCATCGCCACGGGCATGTCGCCGAAGGTGGTGGTGGTGCTGATCTCGGGCACCTCGGTGGGCTCCGGGGTGGGGGTGACGCCGTAGGTGGGATCGACGGTGGCCATGTATTCCTTGAAGCTCTTGATGGCGGTGCGGGTGTTTTCGCCCATCTTGCCGTCCACCTTGGAGAACATGAAGCCCCACTGGGACATGGCGTTCTGCACCCGCATGGTGTCGCTGCCGAACACGGTGTTGTCCACCGTGGCGGCCACGATGCCGGGGTTGTTGGAATACACCATCTCCTGGGTGTAGGGGTCCGCGATGCCGGTGGCCTGCAGGCCGTTGTTCTTCTGGAACTCGCGCACGGCCACCTCGGTGTTCACGCCGTAGGTGCCGTCAGCGTCGTCGTTCAGATAGCCCAGCTCGATCAGGCGGTTCTGCAGAAATACGATGTAAGCCACGCCGTCGCTGGAATCGCTGTCGCCCAGCCGGAGGGTGGGGTAGTTGCTGGCGGAGGCGGTGTCGTCGGCGCCGTACATGTCGGCGTCCGTCGCGCCGCCCTCCAGCTGCGTGCCGTAGTTGCCCGGGCCAAACAGGGCCTCGCCCGCGGACATGCCGTCTTCGCACAGGCCCGCCGTCGATAATGACAGCAGGGCGAGAATCAATCCGGCGACGATGATGCGTTTAATCAATGTATACACTCCCGTCTCAGGTATATAATAGTATGCTTCCTGATAATGACTGTTCTTATTATACGCCATAATGCGTTGGAATATGTGGCGTAAGGATTAATTTTTTACGAATTATGTGTTTATTGTTACATATGTTACAGATTTGGTCATATTTTAGGCGATTTGAGGCGCGGGCGGAAAAAGACGGGCGATGTCCGCATCGCCCGTGTTTCGCAAGCCCGATCAGTAGATCTCGATCACCTGGCCCTCGCCGCAGTGCTCGTAGATCCACTTGGCGTCCTCCACCTTGAGGCGCACGCAGCCGTGGGAGGCCTTGCGGCCCAGGTTGGCCAGCGTGCTGCGGCGCAGGGAGGCCTCGTTCTTGCCGGAATAGATGACCGAGTGGAACAGTATGTTGCCCTTGATGATGAAGGCGTACTGGGCCCAGCACTGGTATTCGGCGAAGTAGTGCCAGCGGGCGTCCCTCTGGCCCGGCGACACGAACACGCCCTTGGGGGTGGTGGTGCCGTAGCCGGTGGAGCAGATCATGGTCTTGATGAGCTGGTTGTAGCCGCCGTCGGACCAGCGGTACACGTACACCCGCTGGTCGTCGAGGGAGACCTTGATGTAGAAGGGCTGCGCCACCTGCTCGCTGGCGGCGGCGTCCTCGGAGAACAGCAGGCGCTGGGTCTCCTCGTCGGCGATGCCGGTGTCCTGCAGGCCGTTACGCTTCTGGAAGCTCTTCATGGCCTGGGCGGTGGGCTTGTCGTACTCGCCGGTGATGTCCTCGTAGTAGAAATCCAGCGTGGTCAGGCGGCGCTGCACGCGCTCCACCTCGATGCCGGTATCCCCGCGCTGCACCGTGAGGCGGTAGGTGGGGAAGCGGTCCTCCAGCAGATACTGGTACAGGTTTTCGCTCACCACGCCGTCCAGCGCGTGATGCGGCCGCAGGGTGGCCTCCGGCTCCAGCGTGGGCATCTCCGGGATGGCGATGTCCAGGGTCGAAGCGCCGTCGCCGGCCCCGGCGTCCAGCGCCGTGAGCGTTTCTTCAGAGGGCATGGGATCGTCGTATTCGGTGCCGTAGTGTTCCACGGCGTACTCCTGGAAGGCCTGCACCTGATCGGCGGTGTATTCGTCGTAGATGCTGCTGATGCTGCGGGTGTAGAAGCCGTACTGCCGGAGCCTGCGCTGCATCACCCGCACGTCGCGGCCGGAGGAGCCCTCGGAGAAGAGCACGTCCTCGGGGGCGGTGGTCACCGCGGGCTGGGGGAACAGCAGGGCCTCGGTGGCCTCGTCCAGCACGCCGCTCTGCTTGAGGCCGTGGTCCTTCTGGAAGCGCTTGAGGGCCTTGAGGGTCCGGGAGCCGAAGTTGCCGTCGGGGTCGTCGTCCAGATAGCCCAGCTCCACCAGCTCCGATTGCAGCTTGCGCACGGCGGTCTCGCCCTCCTCGTCCCGGCTGTGCAGGCCGATGGGGGGCTCGGTGGCGTTGGGGTCCGGCGTGGGGGTGGGCTTGGGTTCGCGGGTGGGCTTGGGGGTGTCGGTGGGCTTGGGCGTAAAATCGACGGGCGGGGCGTTGTCGAAGAAATCGGTGTTGATGTCATCGATTTGGAACAGGGTTTGCCCCTCGCTCTCCGCCAGCGCGGCCCAGCCGCTGACCAGCCTGGAGTCCTCTTCAATTATGGCATAGCGGCATCCGCTGATGAGACCCGCCACGAGTACGATAATAATCAGAACAGACAAGCGCTTCATCTTTTTGTAACTACCTCTGTCACGATTTCCGGTCTTATAATTGTCGCATTTTAATCATGATTTGTAAAGCACAAAAAGTGTTCAGAAAGGGTTTTTATCTCTAACAATTTGATTGCAGATATTACAGAACATAGTACAAACCGGCGTCATTTGGATCATAAATCCAGATAACGCCGGTTTTGAAGGGATTATTTATTTCGGAAATATTACAGCGTGTTGAAGGACTCCATCAGCTGCGACGCGGTGAGCATGAAGCCGGAATCGGACTGGGGCGTGAAGGCGAACACCGCCAGCGCGTCGCCCCAGAGGGTGGCGCAGCAGCTCGCGTTCTGCCGGGAGTCGATGAAGGTCACGAAATTCGTGCCGCCGAAGGTGAGGGTGCCGGTCTTGTCCAGCCCGTCGGTGCTCTCCACGGCCTCCGAGAGGGCGTCGGTGTCCGTCATGCGGGTGGGCTTGAATTGAATGTAGAGCATGTTCGCGCCCGCGGCGTCGCCCAGGGCGTAGCGTATGCCGGCGGCGCGGTCCGCGTCGGACACCGGGTAGCTCAGCCAGTCCCCGGGCACGCTCAGGCCGAAGCCCTCCTCAAACCAGACCGCGCAGGTCTCCGGGGCGGGCTGCTCAGTGGCCTCGGCGTCGGGCTCCGATGTGGCCCCGGCGTCGGGCTCGGGCGTGGATTCGGCCTCGGGGATGTCCGTCGCCTCGGGCGCGTCGGCGGTATCCGCCTCGGGTTCGCCGTCGGTCTCGGGCGCGTCGGTCGCCTCGGGTTCTTCGGCGGTCTCGGGTTCGACGGCATCCTCCGGCGCGTCGGCCTCCGCCGCCGCGGGCGCGTCGGAAGCCGCGCCCTCCATTTCGGCCACCACCTCCGGCGCGGGCAGCTTCGAGCCGTCAGCCGCGTCCTGGGCGCCGTCCTGCGCCAGCGCGCCGAGGCTCAAAAGCATCGCCGCGAGCAATATCGCAATCAGTTTCTTCATAGTCATACAGTCCCCTTTATAATTGGTAACAATATTATACCACACCCCCGCGCCCATGACAAATGACGAATTTGGGGCGGAAGTATGTTGTATGGATGGTGTGGGATAAGATTTACACACAATCCGTTGTCCCGGCTGATTTCCCGTGTTAAAATCAGAGCCAGAGGTGATGGAACCATGAGAATCGTGGTGAAGGTGGGCACGTCCACGCTGGCCCACAAAACCGGGCACATGAACATCCGCCGGGTGGAGGCGCTTTGCAAGGTGCTCTCCGACATCAAGAACGCCGGGCACGAGGTGATCCTGGTGTCCTCGGGCGCCATCGGCATGGGCGTGGGCAAGCTGTCGCTGTCCAGCCGCCCGGAGGACATCCCCACCAAGCAGGCCGCCGCCGCCGTGGGCCAGTGCGAGCTGATGTACACCTACGACCGGCTGTTCTCCGAGTACAACCACACCGTGGCGCAGCTGCTGGTGACCGGCAGCGACGTGGAGGACCCGGTGCGCCGCGAGAATTTCCACAACACCCTCTACCGGCTCTTGGAGCTTCGCGCCCTGCCGGTCATCAACGAAAACGACACCATCGCCACCGAGGAGATCGTCATCGGCGACAACGACACGCTGTCCGCCATCGTGGCCGCCACGGTCAACGCCGACCTGCTGGTGCTGCTGTCGGACATCGAGGGGCTGCACACCGCCGACCCCAGGAGCGACCCGGACGCCCGGCTGATCGACCGGGTGGATGAGATCACCCCCGGCATCGAGGCGCTGGCGGGGGGCAACGGCACGTCCCTGGGCACCGGGGGCATGGTGACCAAGCTGCGGGCCGCCCGCATCGCCATGGCGTCCGGCATCGACATGGTCATCGCCAACGGCGCGCAGCCCGAAAGGCTCTACGACATCATCGACGGCAGGCCCGTCGGCACGCGATTCATCGGGAGGAGAGACATATGACCACCATCGACATCTTGAGACACGCCCGGGCTGCGTGGCCTGCGCTGCAGGGCGCGAGCACCGAATTGAAAAACGATGCGCTTTGCGCCATGGCGGACCAGCTGATCGCCTGCCAGGCGGACATACTCGCCGCCAACGCCATGGACCTGGACGCGGCGAAGGGACACATCGGCGACGTGATGCTGGACCGCCTGCGCCTGACGCCGGAGCGCGTCGCGGGCATGGCCCAGGGCATCCGCGAGGTGGCCGCGCTGAGCGACCCCGTGGGGGCGGTGATCTCCCGGGTGGAGCGGCCCAACGGGCTGGTGATCGAGCGCACCCGGGTGGCCATGGGCGTGATCGCCATCATCTACGAGAGCCGGCCCAACGTCACCTCCGACGCCGCCGCGCTGGCCCTCAAGGCCGGCAGCGCCTGCGTGCTCCGGGGCGGCAAGGAGGCGTTCCGCTCCGCCAACGCCATCGTGGCGGCGCTGCAGAAGGGCCTCGGGGCCGTGGGCCTGCCCGCCGACCTGGTGCAGCTGGTGCAGGACACCACCCGGCAGTCCGCAAACGACCTCATGACCGCCGTGGGGCTGGTGGACCTGCTGATCCCCCGGGGCGGCGCGGGGCTGATACGCGCCGTCACCGAGAACGCCAAGGTGCCCTGCATACAGACCGGCACCGGCATCTGCCACGTCTACGTGGACGCCGCCGCCGACCAGGCCATGGCGCTGGACATCATCGAAAACGCCAAGACCAGCCGTCCCTCGGTGTGCAACGCCGAGGAGGTGCTGCTGGTGCACAGCGCCGTGGCGGAGGCGTTCCTGCCGAAACTGAAGGCGCGGCTTACGGACGCGCGCGCTGCGAAGGGGCAGGTCCCCGTGGAGCTGAGGCTCGACGCGCGCGCGGCGCGGATCATCGACGGCACGCTCGCCGGGGAAAAGGACTTCGACACCGAATTTCTGGACTACATACTCGCCGTGGGCGTTGTGGACAGCGCCGAGCAGGCCATCGCGCACATCGCGGCGCACTCCACCGGCCACAGCGAGGCCGTGATCTCCGAAAATCCCGATGTGCTGGACGCCTTCGCGCGCTCCGTGGACAGCGCGGCGGTGTACCTCAACTGCTCCACGCGCTTCACCGACGGCGGCGAGTTCGGCCTGGGCTGCGAGATGGGCATCTCCACCCAGAAGCTGCACGCCCGCGGCCCGATGGGGCTGGAGGAGCTGACCACCTACAAGTACGTCGTGCGGGGGCACGGGCAGGTGCGGTAGGGAACAGGGAACAGGGAACAGAGAACAGGGAACAGGGAACAGGGAACAGAGAACAGGGAAAAGAGGTTACGACCTCTTCCGGCGCTGCGCGCCACCTTCCCCTGAAGGCAACTTCGAAAAACCCTGTTTTCGCAAACAATACTTCGCAAAGAACCCTTGTTTTACAGGGTTTTCCGAAGTAAGGTTTGCGGCAAAGTGAGGTTTTTCGAGGTCCCCTGAAGGGGAAGGCATAGGGCAACGTTTCCAAAAGGGGGCTGTTGCGCTAAGGGCAATCTGCACAAATGAACCGACGGGAATCGGGCGATGAGGGCAGGCGCAAGCGCGGAAGCGCCCCTACGAGCAGGCAGAGATTTCAGACGTTTTAGCCTCTGCCATACGTGAAAAGTCCCTT
>JAFRFY010000108.1 GCA_017434085.1 Clostridia bacterium | reverse complement strand
CGGACAGCCGCAGGGCCGCAGGGCCGCCGCGTCGCCCCGCCGCAGGGGCCTCCCCGCGGGGGTGAAGCTGGGCGCGCTCGTTCTGGCGGCGGCGCTGCTGATCTTGCTGGGCGTGAAGCTGGTCGGCGGCATCAGCGACGCCTCGGTGGAGCGCTTCGCGGACAACGTGTACGTCAACGGCGTCAAGCTCACCGGCATGACGAAGGACGAGGGTGTCAACTACATGCTGGAGCTGAGGGACAAGTGGCTCAACCAGACCAGCACCCTGACCTTCCAGGACAAGAGATGGGACTTCTCCCCGGCGCAGGTCAAGGCGGATTTGAACTTCGACGACCAGCTGGAGAAGGCCTGGAGCCTGGGCCACGTGGGCAGCCGCGCGGACCGCAAAATGATCGTGGAGAGCCTCAAGCTGGCCCCGGCGGAGTTCGTCAGCGATCCCACCTACGACGAGGCGGCGCTTAATAAATTCGTGGCCGACATCGCCACGCAGGTGGATGTGGAGCCCATCGACGCCGAGGTCACGCTGACGGAGCTGAAGCCCGTGATCACCCGGGCGTCCGTCAACGGCTGGAAGCTGGACCAGGCGCAGCTCAAGGACAACCTGGTGCAGCTGATTGAGACCGGCAACACCGATTTCAACCTGCCGGTCAACGAGGTGCAGCCCACCATCACCTCCGAGGACATGGAGATGCGCGTGATCGCCAAGTGCGAGACCGACGTCACCTTCCGCGGGCGTCCCAGCCGCACCAACGTGCGGGTGGCGCTGGAGCACTTCAACCTGTTCGCCGTGTATCCGGGGGACACCATCAGCTTCAACGACGTCGTCGGGCCGCGCACCGAGGCGGCGGGCTTCATGAAGGCTCCGGAGTACGCCGGCAGCAACGAGGAGATGGGCATCGGCGGCGGCGTGTGCCAGGCGTCCACCACGCTGTACAACGCCATCATACAAGCGGGCATGACCATCATCGAGCGCAACCGCCACACCATGACGGTCTCCTACGTGGAGCCCAGCCAGGACGCCGCCGTCAACTACGGCAAGAAGGACCTGGTGTTCCGCAACGACACCGGCCACGCCATCTATATCTACACCAACGTGACCAAGGAGCTGGCCAGCGTGACCATCTACGGCACGCGCCCCGAGTATTTCAGCCGGCTGGAGAGCGTCATCGTCCACGAGGAGCCCTCCGAGCGCGTGGGCTACCAGGACGACGAGGAGGGCAAGTACGTCTATTACACCACCGATCCGCCGGTCTTGTACAAGGAGGGCCACGGCAGCTGCGAGAGCGAGGGGTGGATCGTCTCCTACGACTGGGATACCAAGCAGGAGGTCAGCCGCGTGCAGGTCAACCACGATGTGTATTCGCCCGGCGTCAACGTCTACTGGCGCGGCGTGCACAACCTGGACGGCAGCGTGGAGACCACCGCCGAGCCCGTGGAGTGGACGTAAACATGATAACAGCCGTCTCATGGCGAGGCGGCTGTTTTTTATGCCAATTTTCCCGATCATTTGCAGAAATAACGGTATTTTCATGCCATAAAGCATGCAGTTTAACAAAAAACGGTTATACTGGTATTAACAGCTGTAATGATGGCGAAGGGCCGGGCTTTGACGACCGCGGCTGTTCAATCCGGGTCCATGCTCCGACAGGGCGATGAGGGCATCGCCCCTACGGAATCCGTGTGGTTGTAGGGGCGATGCCCTCATCGCCCGACGGACAGAATACTCACCGTCCACCAAAGAAAAGGAGTGTTTGGGGTCATGTTTGAAACTGCGAACGTATCCATATTCGCCGGCAGCGGCGGGCACGTGTTTGCCGAGCGGATGTGCAGCTACATGGGCAAGCCTCTGGGTTCCTGCGAGATCATCACCTTCTCCGAGGGCAACACCTTCGTGCGCGTGAACGAATCCGTGCGCGACCGCGACGTCATACTGGTGCAGCCCATCGGCATGCGCTCCAATGACGAGTTCGTCGAGATCCTCTTCTGGATGGACGCCTTCAAGCGCGCCAACGCCAACACCGTCACGCTGGTCATGCCGTACTTCGGCTACGGCAAGGGCGACAAGAAGGACGAGCCCCGCGTGTCCATACGCGCCAGGGTGTGCGCGGAGTGCATGGAGCTTGCGGGGGCGGACCGCTTCGCTACCATGGACCTGCACGCGCAGCAGCTGCAGGGCTTCTTCAAAAAGCCCATGGATCACCTCTACGCCCTGCCGATGCTGACCGAGGTGGTCAAGCGGCACGTGGGCACCGAGAACATGGTGGTCGTCTCCCCGGACGCCGGGTACGCCAAGCAGGCCCGCAAGTTCGCCGACATACTGGGGCTGCCCATCGCCATCGGCGACAAGACCCGCTCCGACCACACCGAGAACGCCGCCGTGCTGGAGGTCATCGGCAATGTGGACGGCAAGAACTGCCTGATCGTGGACGATTTCACCATCTCCGGCGGTACGCTGGTGAACCTGGCGGAGTCGCTCAAGTCCCGCGGCGCGAAGGACATCACCGCCATGCTCAGCCACAACATCATCTCCCGGCGGGGCATCGAGAAGATCAACAACAGCCCCATCAAGATGGTCTATTCCACCGACACCGTGTACAACCCCAACATCATCGGCGAGGAGAAGTTCCGCACCGTGTCCGTCGCGCCGATGTTCGCGGAGACCATCATGCGCTATTACAACTACGAATCCATCAACGCCATGTTCAACAAGCTGCCCGACAAGGTGGTGGAGGCGGGCTTCCGCTTCACCGGACTGGAGATTTGAGCGATTATACGCGCCCCTGATGGCGAAGCGGCCGTCAGGGGCGATATTTATATAAACATATTGTTAAGTACGTGCCATTTGCGTGAAAATGTGATAGAATAGGACACAGGACTTTGATTAGGAGGATCAACATGAAAGCATTGATTCTGGCGGCGGGGTTCGGCTCCCGGCTGGCGCCGCTGACGGATACCATACCCAAGAGCCTCGTGCCGGTCAACGGCAAGCCCATACTGTTCAAGCAGATCGAAAACCTGTACGAGAACGGCATCACCGACATCACCGTGATCTCCGGCTATCGCGCCAACATGCTGGAGGCCGCCGTGCACGACTGCTTCCGGGACGTGAACATCATAGAGAGCGCGGACTACCGCGACACCAACAACATGTACTCCGCGTACCTGGCCCGGGAGGCCATGGCGGGGGAGCCGTTTTTGATGATGAACGCGGACGTGTTCATGGACGCCAGCGTGATCGAGTCGCTTCTGCACTTCTCGGGCGAGAATGCCATCGTGACCGACATCGGGTTCTACCTGGAGGAATCCATGAAGGTCATCGAGGTGGACGGCAGGATCACCCACATCTCCAAGCAGATCCCCCAGTCGGAGGCGCTGGGCGCGTCCATCGACGTGTACAAGTTCTCCGCCGAGGGTGGCGCGGCGTTCTTCCGCAAGTGCGCCGAGTACATCGAGGAGAAGGGCGAGAAGAAGCTGTGGAGCGAGGTGGCGCTGGACGCCATACTGGGCGAGGTGGCCTTCGAGGCCTGCCCGCTGAACGGGCGCTGGTTTGAGATCGACAACCACGACGACCTGGCCGCCGCCGAGCGCATATTCGCCGACGATTAGGAGGAGGTTATCCCTATGATCTATCATTCCGACGCCGCCGAGATGGAGGCCGTGCTGGACACCGCCTGGCGGATGTGCGCCGCGGCCCGCACCGCGCCGAAGGCCAAGGGCGTCGACCACATCGAGACCATGGTGCTGGTGGGCGGGGACAAGGACAAAATCGCCGCCGAGCTGGAGCGCCTCGCGGAGCCGCTGCACTATCAGTTCTTCCTGCGGGACGCCGGGAACGTCCGCGCCGCCCAGGCGCTGGTGCTCATCGGCGTGCGGGAGGGGCAGCGGGGCCTGAACGAGGGCTGCCGCCACTGCCACTTCGACAACTGCGCGGACTGCGCCGCAAAGGGCGGCGTGTGCGTGTACGACCCCATGGACCTGGGCATCGCCATAGGCTCTGCCGTGGCCGCCGCCGCGGACGGCAGGGTGGACAACCGCGTGCTGTTCTCCGCGGGCCGCGCCGCCATGTCCCTCGGGCTGATGGGCGAGGACGTCCGTATGGTGATGGCCATACCGCTGTCCGTGAAGGGCAAGAATCCGTTTTTCGACCGGAAATGAAAGGTGTTTTGAACCGTGAACAAACCCGCATTGATCATCATGGCCGCCGGTATGGGCAGCCGCTTCGGGGGCAGCAAGCAGACCACGCCCGTGGACGACGCCGGGCACATCATCATCGATTTTTCCATCTATGACGCCGTTCGCGCCGGGTTCGGCCGGGTGATCTGCGTCATCAAGCCGGAGATGGAGGCGGGCTTCCGCGCCGCTATCGGGGACCGCATCGCCGAAAAGGTGGCGCTGCGCTACGCCTTCCAGAGCGTCGGGCGCCTGCCGGAGGGGTTCAGCGTGCCGGAGGGCAGGGTCAAGCCCTGGGGCACCGCCCACGCCGTGCTGTGCGCACTGGACCAGGTGGACGGTCCCTTCGCCGTCATCAACGCCGACGACTTCTACGGCTTCGGCGCGTTCAGGGCCGCGGCGGACTTCCTGACGGTCCCGGGGGACGATAACGAGCATGCCATGGTGGGCTACCGCGTGGAGAACACGCTGACCGAGAACGGCTCCGTGTCCCGCGGCGTGTGCGTCACCGACGATGACGGCTATCTGGTCAGCATCGACGAGCGCACGAAGATCGAGCCCCGCGAGGGCGGCGCCGCCTACACCGAGGACGACGGGGCGACCTGGACCTTCATCCCCGCCGGGACGCCGGTGTCCATGAACCTCTGGGCCTTCCGCCGGGGCATCGTGCCCGCCTTCGAGCAGGGCTTCGAGGACTTCCTCAAAAACACCGTGCCCGGCAACCCCGTAAAGGCGGAGTATTACCTGCCCTACGTGCCCAAGGCCATGATCGCCGCGGGCAAGGCGCGGGTCAGGGTGCTGGATACCGACGAGCGCTGGTACGGCATGACCTACCGGGAGGATATCGACGCCGTCAAGGCCGCCATCAGCGGCATGAAGGCGGCGGGGAAGTACCCGGAGAAGCTGTGGGAATGACGATATATAAATGATCAGCCCCTCCGATCCGATGACGGACCGGAGGGGCTTAATGTTATTGCGGGGGCTTACTGCCGCCACAGATCGTCCCAGTATTCCCGGATCGTGCGGTCGGAGGAGAACTTGCCGGCGCCGGCGATGTTGTGCAGGCACTTTTTGGCGAAGGCGACCTCGTCCCGGGTGTCGCGTATGGCGGTGAGCTTGGCCTCGATGTAGGAGGCGTAGTCGTTGAGCAGGAAGTAGTGGTCCGGCTGGTGCCAGCTCGCGCCCTCCAGCAGGGCCTTTTTGAGCTCCACAAGCTCGCCCTCCTCCATGGGGGCGTCCGCGGGCTCGAAGGTGCCATCGCCCAGGGCGTCGATCACGCGCCTGAGGTGCGGGTCGGATTCGTAGATCGCCACGGGGTCGTAGTCGGCCTTGATGGCGTTGATCTCCTCGACGGTCGCGCCGAAGACGTAGTTGTTCTCGATGCCCGCCTGCTCGAAGATCTCGATGTTCGCGCCGTCGTAGGTGCCCAGGGTCACCGCGCCGTTCAGCATCAGCTTCATGTTGCCGGTGCCGCTGGCCTCGGTGCCCGCGGGGGAGATCTGCTCGGAGATGTCCGCCGCCGGGATGATGTGCTCGGCGTAGGAGCAGTTGTAGTTCTGCACGAACACCACCTTCAGACGGTCGCTGACCTCGGGGTCGTTGTTGACGAGCCTGGCGATGTGGTTGATGAACCGTATCACCGCCTTGGCCCGGCGATAGCCCGGGGCCGACTTCGCGCCGAATATGAAGGCCGTGGCGGGCAGGTCGTTGAGCTCGCCGTCCTTCATGCGGTAATAGATATCCAGTATGGACAGGGCGTTCATCAGCTGCCGCTTGTACTCGTGCAGCCGCTTGACCTGCACGTCGAAAACGAAGTGCTCCGGAATCTGCACGCCCTCGCGCTTATAGATCAGCTCGGCCAGCTGGGCCTTCTTCTCAGCCTTGACCGCGATGAAGTCGCGCGCGAGATCGTCGTCGATCATGGGCTTCAACGCCGCTAGCTCGAACAGGTCGGTCATGAAGCCGTCGCCGCCCAGGCGGTCCCGCAGTTGCTCGGTCAGATCGGGGTTGCACAGCCCCAGCCAGCGGCGCTGGGTGATGCCGTTGGTCTTGTTGTTGAAGCGCTCGGGGTAGAGGGCGTACCACTCTTTGAAAACGTCGTCCTTCAAGATCTGGCTGTGGATGGCCGCCACGCCGTTGGTGAAGCTGGAGCCGTAGACCGCCAGGTTCGCCATGTGCACGCGCTTGTTAGCGTCGATGATGTACATGGACTCCGGCGCTTCCACCTTCGCCTTTTTGAGCTCGCGGGCCAGCTTCGCCTGGATGCGCTTGATGATCTTCACCAAATCCGGCGACAGGTCGTTCATCAGCTTGAGGTCCCAGCACTCCAGCGCCTCGCGCATGACGGTGTGGTTGGTGTAGCGGAAGGTCCTCCGGGCGATGTCGAAGGCCTGGTTGAAGTCCATGTCGTCCAGCATCAGAAGCCTTATCAGCTCGGGGATGGCCATGGTGGGATGGGTGTCGTTGAGCTGTATGGCGTGCAGGTCGGCAAAGTGCTCAAAGCCGTGGGCCTCGTATGCCTCGGTGTGATGCGCGGCGTACTGATCCAGCATGTCCTGCAGCGACGCGCTGACCAGCACGTACTGCTGGCGAAGTCGCATCAGCTTGCCCGCCTTCATGGTATCGTTGGGGTAGAGCACCTTGGTGATGTCCTCGGCGGCGTTCTTCTCCCGGCAGGCGGCGGCGTAATCCTGATCGTTGAAGGCGTCGAAGTTGAACTCGTTCATGCTCTCGCACTGCCACAGCCGCAGCGTGCCGATGCTCTTACGGCCATAGCCGATCACGGGCATATCGTAGGGCACGGCCCGTACCGTCAGGTCCTTCATGATCACCAGCTGGGCCAGGTCGTCCCGGCGCACGCTCCACGGATCGCCCAGGCGGGTCCAGTCGTCGGGCTCCTCCACCTGCGCGCCGTTCTCGTCAAAGCGCTGCTTGAACAGGCCGTACTTGTAGCGCAGGCCGTAGCCGTCCAGCGGGATGTCGTGGGTGGCGGCGCTGTCCAGGAAGCAGGCGGCCAGCCGGCCCAGGCCGCCGTTGCCCAGGGCGGCGTCCTCCACGTCCTCCATGTCCGCGAGGTTCACGCCCTTCGCGGAGAGCAGGTCGTCGACCTCCTCCAGCACGCCCATGCTCAGCAGGTTGTTGTACACCGCGCGGCCTACCAGGTATTCGGCGGACAGATACACGGCGTGGCGCACGTCCATGTGGCCGGCGAAATCGTCGGCCCACTGGGGCGCGATGTCCAGCATGGCGGCCCTGGCGATGGCGTCGTGGAGCATGCTGGGGCTGGCGTTTTGCAGCGTGGTGTGGTAGTCGCACATGGCGATGCGCTCCGCGGCGGCGATGAGCTCGGCGGCGGTCATGTGCGTAAGCGTGCCGCGATGCCCCAGCCGGTTCATGCGGCGCACCCTGTGGGCGATGGATTCATAGTCGCAGGGTCGCATCTGCCACTGCCAGTTGCCGCCCACGGTGCCGGGGAAGTTCATGCGCGCCTCGGCGCCCAGCCCCAGCCAGTCCTGCATGGGCACGATGACCGTGTCCGCCACGGACTCAAAGGCGGCCTTGATGATGTAGGGCAGTATATCCTCGCCGTTCTCGGCCATGCCCAGCTTCCGGCGGGCGCGGGCTTTGGTCTCCTCGGAGGCGGCGTTCCACCAGCCGAGGGTGGTGTTGTTGTCGTGGGTGCCGGTGTAGACCACGCAGTTGGGGACGTGATGCTCCGGCAGGTCCACGTTCTCCTCGCTGTCGTAGGCGAACTGCATCACCTTCATGCCCGGATAGCCGCAGTAGTCCAGCAGCTTGCGCACGCGCTTGCTGACCACGCCCAGGTCCTCCGCCACGATGCGCAGCCCGGGCAGCTCCCTGCGGATGCGTGAAAACAGCTTCCGCCCCGGCCCCAGCTCGTACTTGCCGTTGCGGGCGGTCTCCTCGGTGGCGGGGATGGCGTAGTAGTTGGCAAAGCCTATGAAGTGATCGATGCGCAGTATGTCGAACAGCTCGCTCAGCGTGCGCAGGCGGCCCACCCACCATTCGAACTTCGTCTCCTGGTGCTTCTTCCAATCGTAGAGGGGATTGCCCCAGCGCTGGCCGTCCGCCTGGAAATAGTCCGGCGGCACGCCCGCGATGCGGATGGGCTTGCAGTCCTCGTCCAGCTCGAAAAGGTCCGGGTTCAGCCACACGTCGGCGGAATCCTCCGCCACGTAGATGGGCAGATCGCCCATGATTTCGACGCCGTTCTGGCGGGCGTAGTCGTGCAGACGGTTCCACTGGTCGAAGAACAGGTACTGCTCAAAGATATAATAGTCGATCTCCTCTGAAAGCAGCGCCGCGTATTTCGCCAGCGCCTCGGGCTTGCGCAGGCGGATGTCGTCGTCCGGCCAGGCCATCCAGGTAGCCTCGCCGAAGTAGGCCTTCACTGCGCGGAACAGGGCGTAGTCAAACACCCAGGGATGGGTCTGCTTGAAGGCGGCGACGGCGTCGGCGCACCTGTCGAAGCTGAACTCAAAGGCCTTGTGAAGCAGCTCGCGCTTCTGAGCTTTCACGGCCTCGAAGTCCACCGCGTCGGAAGAGCGCAGAGGATGGTAGCTGCCCGCGGGGAGCAGGCCGTCTTCCTCCAGCAGGTCGAAGTCGATCATCAGCGGGTTGCCGGCGTAGGTCGAGATGCTCTGATAGGGGGATTCCGCGTAGCCGGTGGGCCCGATGGGCAGCATCTGCCAGATGTTCATGCCCGATGACACGATGAAATCCACGAATTCATAGGCGTCCTGGCCCAGCGTGCCGATGCCGCCGCGGCTGGGCAGAGAGGTGATGTGCAGCAGTACGCCGCTCTTTCTCATGTCGATTCACTCCTTACGGTTGGGAATATGCGGTTATTATAATAGAAATGCCGGTAATGCACAAGTCATTTTCGGTTATATATCATTTCCGAACATTTATATCGGAAGGAATGGGGAATCTACGGAAAAACGCGGGGATTTCGCCGTGAAAAATCGGTGGTAAGTTATGTGTTTGTTGTTTACAAAAAAGTGTATTGACAAATAAAAAGCGGTTTGATATACTGATCAAGCTGTCAGCGAGAGACACCCTTGCGGGGGGCTCACGAAGGCGGCGCGAACCTTGAAAACGATACAGAGAAGAGAGAAAAAGGACATCGAGCCGAGATGCGAAGAGCCGGGGAACCGGGGAGCG
>JAFRFY010000107.1 GCA_017434085.1 Clostridia bacterium | reverse complement strand
GAACCCCGACTTCGACGTGGCGCTGCCCCAGCTGGGCAACATAGACATCGCCGAGATCGACAAGATCGCCCGCAAGAGCGAACACCCCTCCATCACCCGCGACGTCAGCGGCGAGGGCGTGCAGCAGGCGCTGCTGAAGATCTTGGAGGGCACCATCGCCTCCGTTCCCCCGCAGGGCGGCCGCAAGCACCCGCTGCAGGAGTTCATACAGATCGACACCACCAACATACTCTTCATCTGCGGCGGCGCATTCGACGGCATCGAGAAGATCGTCGAGAGCCGCATCGGCAAGAAGGTCATGGGCTTCGGCGCCGAGATCAAGGGCAAGTACGAGCACACCAACGCCGAGATCATGTCCCAGGTGCGCCCGGAGGACCTGCTGCGCTTCGGCCTGATCCCCGAGTTCATCGGCCGCCTTCCCGTGCTGGTCACGCTGAACAGCCTCGACGAGGAGGCGCTGGTGAAGATACTCACCGAGCCCAAGAACGCCCTGACCCGCCAGTACGCCAAGCTTTTGAGCTTTGACGACGTGGAGCTGGAGTTCACCCCCGACGCGCTCCAGGCCATCGCCCGGCAGGCGCTGACCCGCAAGAGCGGCGCGCGCGGCCTGCGAGCCATCATCGAGGGCGTCATGCTGGACACCATGTACGAGCTGCCCAGCATGGAGGGCGTCAAGAAGTGCATCATCACCCGCGAGGCCGTGGTGGACGGCGAACGCCCCCGCCTGATCTTCGCCCAGCCCGACCAGCTGGGCGCGGAAAAGGCGCTGCCCGAGCCCAAGAAGACCCGCGCGACCACCAAGCCCTCGGCGTGACGGGAATATCGCAGACAAACGGCCGTGACGGCGCAGTCCGTCACGGCCCTTCGTTTGCGTCAAAGCCTTCCGAATACCGATTGACAAACCCATTTCGCTAAGATATAATATAACCATAACATTCTGGAAGGGGGATTGACGCATGGAACCCATCAGGCACCCGACTTCAAAGGAAGACATCGTTCTGAAGGTCAGCAGGGGCCATTTCGCCACCGGCCACAGCCACATCAACTACTATATCGACGTGACGGCCCAGAAATTCTGCCTCTCCGAGGCGCGCAAGGTGGCCCTGGAGCTGGCGAAGGAATACAAGATGGACACCCTGATCGACACCATACTGTGCCTCGACGGCACCGAGGTGATCGCCGCCTGCATGGCCAGCGAGATGACCAAGGCGGGCTATATGAACATCAACCAGCACACGGACATGAACGTGGTCACCCCGGAGCGCACCGTGGGCAGCCAGCTCATATTCCGCGAAAACACCGCGCCGCTGATCACCGGCAAAAACGTGCTGATACTGATGGCGTCGGTCTCCACCGGCTACACCGCGAAATCCGCCATCGAGGCCGTGGCCTACTACGGCGGCAACACCGTGGGCATCGCCTCCATATTCGCCACCATCGACCGGCTGGGCGGCCTGCCCGTCACGAGCCTGTTCAACCCCCACGACCTGCCCGATTACCAGTCCCACGACGCCACCGCCTGCCCCCTGTGCAAGGCCGGGCAAAAGCTGGACGCCCTGGTGAACAGCTTCGGGTACTCCAAGCTGTGACGGACGGCATCATCAACCGCGGGTGTGCTTTCAACGCCCGCGTTTTTTTAATTTTCTGATACCGCATAGGCAAGCGCGGCAGGATGTGCTATAATAGAATAGGAAAATGAGTATCCTTGGAGGCTGTGACCATGCAGAGCATGACGGGATATGGCCGCGGCGATTGCGAAATCGACGGGCGGCAGATGACGATCGAGCTGAAAAGCGTCAACCATCGCTTTCTCGACCTGGCGTTTCGCATGCCGCGAAACCTGATGTTTGTGGAGGACGCGGCCCGCAGGGCCATCGGCGCGCGCCTGAGCCGGGGCCACGTGGACGTGTTCGTGACCTACCGCAACCTGCGCGCCGACGCCAAGACCGTCATCGCGGACCGGGCGCTGTTCGAGGTGTACGCCAAGGCGCTGGAGGGGCTCAAGTACGTCGGGGTGATGGACGACCGCAGCCTCATGACCATCGCAAAGATGCCGGACGTGCTGGTGGTCACCGAGGCCGAGGAGGACCGGGACGCCGTGACGGACCTGATGCTTCGGGCCATGAACGCCGCCCTGGACCAGCTCGTGGCCATGCGCGCCCGGGAGGGCGAAGCCATGAAGCGGGATCTGATCGACAAGGTGGACGAGATCGAGCGCATCACCGGCGAGATCGAGGCCCGCTACCCCCAGACGGTGAGCGCCTACCGGGAGCGCCTGCGCGCCGCGGTGAAGGAGCTCCTCGCGGACACCGAGGTGGACGAGGCCCGGCTTTTGACCGAGGTCGCCCTCATGGCCGACCGCAGCGCCATCGCCGAGGAGATCGTGCGGCTCAAGAGCCACGTCTCCCAGCTGCGCAAGCTGTTTGAGGATCAAAAGCCCATCGGCCGCAGGATCGACTTCATCGTCCAGGAGCTGAACCGGGAGGTCAACACCATCTCCTCCAAGTCCCAGGACATACCGATCACCCGGCTGGCCGTGGACATGAAGGCCGAGATCGAAAAGCTCCGGGAGCAGCTTCAAAACGTGGAGTGACCGTTCGCTTGGCGCTATTCTACAGCAGCTGTTCAGTCCGGGTCCGCGCTTCACAAGGGCGATGAGGGCATCGCCCCTACGACAGCGCGATATCCGTAGGGGCGATCCCCTGATCGCCCGCCGTACTGAACAGGCGCCATCAACAAATGAAAAAGGGGAGAAAACCAATGCCTGAACGCGGCAGACTGTTTGTCATCTCCGGTCCCGCGGGTGTGGGAAAATCCGAAATCGTCAAGACGGTGCTGAAAAAGCACCCCGATGTGTCGCTGTCCGTGTCCTGCACCACCCGCGCCCCCCGTCCGGGCGAGGTGGACGGCGTAAGCTACCACTTCGTCTCAGACGCCCGCTTCGACGAGCTGGTCAGCCAGGACGCCTTCTACGAGTGGGCCCACGTCCACCAGAACCGCTACGGCACATTGAAGGAGGTCGTCCGCAAGGAGCTGGACGCCGGGCGCGACCTGATTCTCGAAATCGACGTGCAGGGCTGCCTGCAGGCCATGGCCCAGGACGACACCGTCACCGGCATATTCGTGTGCCCGCCCAGCCGGGAAAACCTGGAGGCGCGGCTTCGCAACCGCGGCACCGAGACGGAGGAATCCATCCGCGTGCGGCTCAACAACGTGGCCAGGGAGTGCGCCACGGCCTACAAATACCACTACATCATCATCCACCAGGACTGGTCGGTGGCGCCCGACGCGCTGGAGATCGCGGCGGAGCAGGTCTACGCCATCATCACCGCCCGGCGCAGGGCGCTTCAAAGCAACCTGGCCTTCCTGGATGAACTCAACCGTTCCCTCAAAGCTTAATCAGGAGGTATATGCACTATGATGACCGAACCCCCCATCGGCGAGCTGCTGGAAAAGGTGGATTGCCGCTACACGCTGGCCGTGGAGGCGTCCAAGCGCGCCCGCGAGCTGATCGGCGGCAGCCTGCCGCTGATCGAAACCAAGGAGACCAAGCCCCTCTCCATCGCCATTGAGGAGATCAACCGCCGGCTGATCACCTATTCCCGCAATGAAGAGGCGGAGGATGACGAGATCTGACATCGCGTCACCGAACTGAATAGCCGCGCGACAGGGCGAAAACCGACACAAAACGTTGGCTTTCGCTTGTTGCACTGTTTTACATTCCAAACGACCGGGAGGGCGAAAACATGCTCAGGGACAGGCGAATCGTGCTGGGCGTCACCGGCGGCATCGCGGCCTACAAGGCCTGCGAGCTGGTGAGCCGTCTAAAAAAGGCCGGGGCGCAGGTGCGGGTGGTGCTCACGGCGCACGCCGCGAAATTCGTGCCGCCGCTGACCTTCGAGACCCTGAGCGGCAACCCCGCCTGCGTGGACACCTTCGCCCCCCGCGCCGAGATGGAGCACATCGCCCTGTCGAAGTGGGCGGAGCTGTTCGTGATCGCCCCCGCCACCGCCAACTGCCTGGCCAAGCTGGCGGGCGGCATCGCGGACGACCTGCTGTCCACCGCGGCGCTGGCCATGGCCTGCCCGGTGCTCATCGCCCCCGCCATGAACGCCAACATGTACCGCCACCCCGCCACCCAGGCCAACCTGGCCACGCTGGCGGCCCGCGGCGCGCACTTCGTCGGCCCGGCGCGGGGACATCTGGCCTGCGGCGATGACGACATTGGCCGCATGTCGGAGCCCCGGGAGATCGTCGAGGCGATCGAGGCGCTGATGAACCCGAAGCGGGATTTCGAGGGCGTGCGGGTGCTGGTCACGGCGGGTCCCACGGTGGAGCGCATCGACCCGGTGCGCTACATCACCAACCGCTCCACCGGCAAGATGGGCTACGCCCTCGCCGAGGCCGCCCGGGACCGGGGCGCGGCGGTGACGCTGGTGTCCGGCCCGGTGAACCTCGACAAGCCCGCGGGCGTGGAGGTGGTGGCCATAGAGTCCAGCGCCCAGCTCTGCGAGGCGGTGCTCACACGGGGCGAGCGGGCCGACGTGGTGATCCAGGCCGCCGCGCCCGCCGACTTCCGCCCGGCCAGGGTGGCGTCGGGCAAGATCAAAAAGACCGGCGCGGGCATGATGCTCGAGCTGGAGAACACCACCGACATCGCCGCCGAGCTGGGAAAGCGCAAGCGCCCGGGCCAGGTGCTGGTGGCCTTCGCCGCCGAGACCGACGACGTGCTGGACAACGCCCGGGGCAAGCTCGACAAAAAGAACGCCGACATGGTGGTGGCCAACGACGTCTCCCGGAAGGACGCGGGCTTCGGCGTGGACACCAATGCCGTGACGCTGATCACCCGGGACGATGCCCGGGAGCTGCCGCTTCAGTCCAAGCGGGCGGTGGCCGACGGCATACTGGACCGCGTGGCCGAGCTGATGGGGCGCTGACATGCGGTACGCGGAAGTGATCGTGGACCTGTCCGCCGAGGCGGTGGACAGGCGCTTTACCTACGCCATCCCCGAGGGCATGGACCTCTCCCCCGGCATGCTGGTGACGGTGCCCTTCGGCCCGCGCACGCTGGACGGCTTCGTGGTCAGCCTGACCGACCGTTGCAGCCTCGATTCGGCGAAGATCAGGCCCGTGCTGCGCGCGGCGCGCGAGGAGCCGGTGGTGCTCCCGGACCTGATGGCGCTGGCCGACTGGATGCACAAGCGCTACCTGTGCAACCTGGTGGACGCCCTGCGGCTGATGATCCCCGCGGAGATGCGGGGCGGCCGGGTGCGGGAAAAGACGCTGCGCTACGCCCGTTTGAAGCTCTCCCCGGAGGATATCCCCGGCTTTATCGAGGCGCACCCGCGGGCGAAAAAGCAGATCGAGATATTGCAGAGGCTCACCGAAGGGGACATCGAGACCCCCCGGCTGGACAGCGGAGCGCTCCGGGCGCTCGCGGACAAGGGCGCGGTGGAGATCGTCACCCACGAAACACGGCGCACGCCGCTTGCGCTGTCGGATGACGCCCGCGCCGCCGACCCGGTGCTGATGCCGGGGCAGGCGCGGGCCGTCGAGCGGCTCACCGCGGCGCTTTCCACCGGCGGGCGGTTTTTGCTGCACGGCGTCACCGGCAGCGGCAAGACCGAGGTGTACATCCGGCTGATCCGGGAGGCGCTCAAGCGGGGCAAAACCGCCGTGGTGCTGGTGCCGGAGATCGCGCTGACGCCGCAGATGGTGTCCTGGCTGCACGCCCGCTTCGGCGCGGACGCGGCGGTGCTGCACTCGGCGCTCTCGCGGGGGGAGCGCTTCGACGAGTGGCGGCGCATACGCTCCGGTATAGCCCGGGTGGTGATCGGCGCGCGCAGCGCCATATTCGCGCCGCTTCAAAACATCGGCTGCATCATCGTGGACGAGGAGCACGAATCCAGCTACCAGTCCGACCGGCGGCCCCGCTACGACGCCCGGCAGATCTCCTGGCGGCGCGCGGCGGACCACGGCGCCGTGCTGGTGCTGGGCAGCGCCACGCCCTCCATCGACACCTACATGCGCGCCATGCCCGGGGTGCGCCCCGAGAACAAGCTGGAGCTCATCGAGCTTAAGCAGCGGGTCATGAACCGCCCGCTGCCGGAGGTCGAGCTGGTGGACATGCGCGGGGAGTTTGAGCGCGGCAACACCTCCATATTCAGCGGCGCGCTGGCCCAGGCCCTGCAGGCGTGCCTGGACGGGGGGCGCCAGGCCATGCTGTTCATCAACCGCCGGGGGCACTCGTCCTTCGTGTCCTGCCGAAAGTGCGGCTACGTGGTCAAGTGCGACCGGTGCGACGTCTCCATGACCTACCACCGCGACGGCGAGGCGCTCCGGTGCCACTACTGCGGCAAGACCATGCCCCCGCCCAGGACCTGCCCCAGCTGCGGAAGCGCCTACATCAAGTACTTCGGCACGGGCACCCAGAAGGTGCAGGAGGAGGTCATACGGCTGTTCCCCGCGGCCCGGGTGGGGCGCATGGACATCGACACCACCCAGGGCAAGGATGCGCATCAGAAAATACTGGACGCCTTCCGCCGCGGCGACACCAACGTGCTGGTGGGCACCCAGATGATCGCCAAGGGGCTGGATTTCCCCAATGTGACCCTGGTGGGCGTGGTGGCGGCGGACATGACGCTGAACCTGCCCGACTACCGCAGCGTGGAGCGCACCTTCCAGCTGATCACCCAGGTGGCGGGCCGCGCGGGCCGCGCGGACGCGCCCGGGCGCGTGGTGGTGCAGACCTACGAGCCGGAGCACTACGGCATCGCCTGCGCCGCCGCCCAGGACTACCGGGCCTTCTACACCCGGGAGGCCGCCAGCCGCAAGCTGGCGCTCTACCCGCCCTATACCGTCATCGCCCGGGTGGTGTTCACCTCGAAGGACGCCCAGAAGGCCCGGGAGGCGGCGCTGGCGGCGGAGGACGCCCTGAACCGGTACCTCGTCGAAACCGGCCAGCGGGACGAGGCGCTCCAGTGCCGCGCCTGCGAGGCCCCCATCGTCCTTTTGCGCGGCGAATACCGCTGGCAGCTCTTCGTGAAGCTCTACTTCAAGGCCGACGTGGAGGCCGTCACCCGCAAAATGCTGGAGATCGCCGAGGCCGCGCCCGAGGGCGCCCGGGGCGAGCTGGAGATCAATCCGGTGAACATGATATAAAGGATGAGAAGCACAATGGCAATTCGCAAGATCGTTGAAATGGGAACGGACGACATACTGCGCAAGCGCGCGCGCCGGGTGGACAAATTCGACCGGCGGCTCGGCCAACTGCTGGAGGACATGGCCGACACCATGCTGGAGGCCGACGGCGTCGGGCTGGCCGCGCCGCAGGTGGGCATACTCAAGCGCTGCTGCGTGATCGATGTGGGCGAGGGGCTGATCGAGCTGGTCAACCCGGAGATACTGTCCGCCGAGGGCGAGGTGGTGGACGTGGAGGGCTGCCTCTCCGTGCCCGGCCGCCGCTGCACCGTGGCACGGCCCGAGAAGGTGCGGGTGCGCGCTCAGGACCGGAAGGGCAAGCCTTTTGAGATCGAGGGCGAGGGCCTGCTGGCCCGCTGCCTGTGCCACGAGATCGACCACCTGGACGGGGTACTGTACGTGGACAAGATGATCGAGGACGTCACCGACAGGCTGGAGGAGGAAGAGAAAGCGGAAAAGCCGCTTTCCGAATGAGCTATGGCAATCAGAAGCATCAGGATCATCGATCAGGACGACGTTCTGCGCAAGCACGCGCGGAAGGTGGAGAAATTTGACGAGCGGCTGCACACGCTGCTTGACGACATGGCCGAGACCATGGCGGCCGGCGACGGCGTGGGGCTGGCCGCGCCCCAGGTGGGGGTGTTGAAGCGCTGCTGCGTAATCGACGTGGGCGAGGGGCTGATCGAGCTGGTCAACCCGGAGATCGTGTCCTCCGAGGGCGAGGTCACCGTGATCGAGGGCTGCCTGTCCGTGCCGGACCGCGCGGGCAAGGTGGTGCGCCCGGAGAAGGTGAAGGTCAAAGCCCAAAACCGCGACGGCGAACCCATCGAGGTCGAGGGCGAGGGCCTGCTGGCCGTGTGCCTGTGCCACGAGCTCGACCACCTGGACGGCATACTGTACGTGGACAAGATGATCGAGGACGCCACCGAGGAGATGCGGCAGAAGAACGGAGGCGATGCGCAATGACCCGCGTGGTTTTCATGGGCACCCCGGAGTTCGCGGTGCCGTCGCTTCGGGCGCTGTGCGACGCGGGCTACGACGTGGTCGGCGTGTTCACCCAGCCGGACCGTCCCGCGGGCCGCGGTAAAAAGCTGACCGCCTGCCCGGTGAAGCTCGAGGCGCTTAAACGGGGGCTTCCGGTATTTCAGTTTGAGAAGGTCAAGGCCCCCGAGGGCATTAAGCAGCTGAGGGCGCTTGAACCGGACGTGATGGTCACCGCCGCCTTCGGGCAGATCCTCACCCGGGAGCTCCTGGACATCCCGGCGCGGGGCACCGTGAACGTGCACGCCTCGCTGCTGCCGAGGCACCGCGGCTCCGCCCCCATCAACTGGTGCATATTGAACGGCGATCGGGAGGCCGGGGTCACCCTCATGCTCACCGACGTCGGCATCGACACCGGCGACATGCTGACCAGTCGCGCCGTCCCCATCGGCGACATGGAGACCGCCGGGGAACTGACCGGACGGCTGTCCGTGCTGGGCGCGGAGCTGCTTCGGGAGACGCTGCCAAAATACCTGTCCGGCGGGATCGTCCCGCAAAAACAGGACGAAGCGCTGGCCAGCTACGAGCCCATGCTCAAAAAGGAGATGGGCGAGATCGACTGGACCCGGGACGCCCGCTTGATCGCCAACCAGGTGCGGGGGCTGAACCCCTGGCCCTGCGCGGCCACAAACATGCCCGGCGGGCGGCTGAAGATCTACCTGGCCCGGGCCATTGAAACCGATTCCGACGCCGCCCCCGGCACGGTGCTCACCGCCTCCCCCAAGGCGGGGCTGGTGGTCAAGTGCGGCACGGGCGCGCTGGAGGTGCTGGAGATGCAGGCCCCGGGCGCCAGGCGCATGGCGGCCAAGGCCTATCTGGCGGGCAAGCGGATCGACGAAGGCAGCGCCTTCGGAAAGGATATCGAGGCATGAATGACCGACAGGAACGCGACCGGCGTCCCGGCAAGGGCGACCGGCCCGCGGGCAAAGGCGGGCCCAGAGATGGCAGGGGACCAAAAACCGGCTTCAAGGGCAATCGCAAACAGCCGCCGAAGCCGGCGGGTCCCTCCCCCCGTCAGGCGGCGTTGAAGGCCCTCCAGGACGTGGTGCGGGGCGACGCCTACGCCGCCCAGGCGCTGGACCGGCAGCTGGAGGCCGCGCGGCTCTCCCCCGAGGATCGCCGCCTGGCCGCCAGCATGTTCTACTTCGCGGTGGAGAACCGGCTCTACATCGAGGCCATGCTGGGCCGGTTCATGGAGGCCAAGCCCGAGCCGGTGGTGAACGACATACTGCACATCGCCGCGGCGCAGATACTGTTCATGGACCGCGTGCCCGACCACGCGGCGGTGGACGAGGCCGTCAAGCAGGTGCGCGCCGTGCGCCGCGAGGGGCTGACCGGGCTGGTGAACGCCGTGCTGCGCAACCTGATCAGGGCCCGGGACGCGGGGGAGCTGGCCCTGCCCGACCGGGAGGCCGACCCGGTTCAATGGCTGTCGGTGAAGCACTCCCTGGCCCCGGTGATCGCGGAAAAGCTGATCGCCGCCTACGGCCTCGACACGGCCGAACAGATCGCCGCCTGCCGCGGCGGCGGACGGGCGGTGACCGTCCGGCCCAACCGCATGCGCATGGACGCCGCCGCCTTTGAAAAGTGGCTGGACGATCGGCACTACGCCTGGCGGCGGGGCATCGTCGAGGACGCCTACGTGCTCTCGGACGCGGGCAACCCGGCCAACACCGACGGCTACCGCCGGGGCTTCTTCTCCATACAGGGCGAGAGCGCCATGCTGGCGGCGCTGGCCGTGGGCGCGAAGCCCGGCATGCAGATCCTGGACGCCTGCGCGGCCCCCGGCGGCAAGACCTGCCTGATGGCCGAGCGCATGATGGGCGCGGGCCGCGTGTTCGCCTGGGACGTGCACGAGCACCGGGTGCAGCTCATCCGCGCCGCCGCCCGGCGGCTGGGGCTCGACAACGTGCGCGCCACGGTATACGACGCCCGCACGCCCATGGAAAGCATGCGCCTGGCCATGGACGCCGTGCTGGTGGACGCCCCCTGCTCCGGGCTGGGCGTCATCGCCGAGAAGCCGGACATCAAGTACCGCGTCAACGCCGGGACCCTCGCGGCCCTGCCGCCCCTCCAGCGGGACATACTGAACGCCTGCGCCCGTGCGGTGAAGGTGGGCGGGCGGCTCGTCTACGCCACCTGCACGCTGCTGCCCGAGGAGAATGAAGACCGGGTGCGGGCGTTCCTCGCCGATCACCCCGAATTTGAACTGGACCCCGACGACGGCTGGCTGCCCGACGCGCTCAGGCCCCGCTTTGAGGGCGGCATGATACAGATACTGCCGCACCGGGACGGCATCGAGGGCTTTTTCATCGCGCGGATGATCAGAAGGGGCGTGTGACGGTGGAGCGCATACAACTGCTGGGGCTCAACCACGACGAGCTCATGGGCTTCGTGCTCGACGACCTTCGGGAGAGCAAGTTCCGGGCAAAGCAGATCCGGGAATGGCTTACCCGGGGGGCGTCCATCGACGAAATGACCAACCTGTCCGCGGCGCTCCGGGCGCGGATGAACGCAATCGCGGTGGCGAACCCGGTGCGCATACTGGAATCCTACAAATCGAAGGTCGATGAGACCGAGAAGTTCCTCTACGCCCTGACCGACGGCAACCTGATCGAGGGCGTGGTGATGCGCTACCACCACGGCGACACGCTGTGCGTGTCCACGCAGGTGGGCTGCCGTATGGGCTGCGCGTTCTGCGCCTCCACGCTGGAGGGCCGGGTGCGCAACCTGACGCCGGGGGAGATACTGGGCCAGGTGGCCGCCGCCAACCGGCACATCCATGATCAGGACCCCGGGCGCCGGGTGCACAACATCGTGCTGATGGGCTCCGGCGAGCCGCTGGACAACTACGACAACGTGGTGAAGTTCTTAAGGCTCGTCAACGACCCGGAGGGCTTCAACATATCGCTGCGCAACGTGTCGCTGTCCACCTGCGGGCTGGTGCCGAGGATGTACGACTTCGCCAAAGAGGGCCTGCCGGTGACGCTTTCGCTGTCGCTGCACGCGCCCAACGACGAGGTGCGCCGCAAGATCATGCCCGTTGCCAACGCCTACCCCTACGGCGAGGTCATCGCCGCCTGCCGCAACTACGTGGAAAAGACCGGACGGCGGGTGATCTTCGAGTACGCGCTCATCAAAGACGTCAACTGCGACGTCAAACAGGCCGAGGAGCTCGCCCGCCGGCTTAGGGGCCTCCAGTGCCACGTGAACCTGATCCCCTTAAACGACGTGAAGGAGCGCAACCTGCGCGCCCCGTCGAAGCAGGACGTGGACGCCTTCCTCAAACGCCTCACCCTCAAAAACATCTCCGCCACCGTCCGCCGCGAAATGGGCGCGGATATCGAGGGCGCGTGCGGGCAATTAAGAAGGAAAGTACTTGATTTGAATTAGGAATGAGGAATGAGGAATGAGGAATTACAGAATGCCGGAAACCCACCGTAGGGACATATCGCGCAGCACCGGGTAACTCAATTCCTAATTCCTAACTCCTAACTCCTAATTCCTAACTCCACACTCCACTCTCCACACTCCACACTCTTTCGGAGGTATCGCGCATGAAAGTCTACTCTATGACGGATATCGGCCGGGTACGCCAGCTGAACGAGGATTCGTGCTACCAGCCCGCGCGGGGCGAGCGCTTCTGCGCCGTGGCGGACGGCATGGGCGGCCACAACGCCGGGGAGGTCGCCAGCGCGCTGGCGGTCCAAACGTATGCGGACTACATGCGCGGTGTGGAGCGGATCACGGCGGAGGCCCTGCGCGCCGCGGTGGCCCGCGCCAACGACGCGGTCTACCGGGCCAGCCAGGAATCCGCCGAGGTCAGCGGCATGGGCACCACCTTCTCGGCGCTGGCCATGGAGGGCAAGACCGCCTTCATCGCCCACGTGGGGGATTCCCGGATCTACATGGTGCGGCGCGGGGCGCTGATGCAGGTCACCATCGACCACACGCTGGTGGAGGAGATGGTGTTAAAGGGCCTCATCACCGTGCGCGAGGCCCGGGTGCACCCCAAGCGCAACATCATCACCCGCGCCCTGGGCACCGAGCCCCGGGTGGAGATCGACACGCTCCAGCTGGACCTTCGGCCCGGGGACGTGTTCTTCCTGTGCTCCGACGGGCTGACCAACCACGTGCCCGAGCGGGAGATACTGCGCGCGGTGCTCGATGACATGGGCTGGCAGGAAAAGCTGCGCCACCTGATCGGCATCGCGCTGGAGGACGGCGGGCAGGACAACATCACCGCGATGTTTGCGATCTATGAGGAGGCGGACGGCCGATGATCGGGCGCGTCATATCGGGCAGGTATGTCGTGCAGGCCATCGTCGGCACGGGCGGCATGGCCGTCGTGTACCGCGCCTTTGACAAAAAGAAAAACCGGATCGTAGCCATCAAGGTGCTGCGGCCCGAATACGAATCCGACGAGGAGTTCGTGCGCCGGTTCAGCCGTGAGGCCGAGGCGGCCTCCAAGGTGAGCCACGAGAACATCGTCAACATGCTGGACGTGGGCACCGACGGCGACGTGCGCTACATCGTCATGGAATACGTGGACGGCCAGACCCTCAAGGACATGATCCGCCAGCAGGGCTGCATCAACCCGGACACCGCCATTCGCATGACCATTCGCATACTCGCGGCGGTGGACCACGCCCACCGCAACGGCATCGTGCACCGGGACATCAAGCCCCAGAACATACTGGTGGACTCCGAGGGCCGGGTGAAGGTGGCGGACTTCGGCATCGCCCGCCTCAAGGCCACCCAGACCACCACCGTGGAGGAGGGGCCCGGCGTGTCCGCGCTGGGCAGCGTGCACTACTTCTCCCCGGAGCAGGCCAAGGGCGAGGTCGCCGACGAGAAGAGCGACCTGTACTCCGTGGGCGTGGTGATGTACGAGATGCTCACCGGCCAAGTGCCCTTCGACGGCGAGACCAGCGTGTCCGTGGCGTTAAAGCACGTCAACGAGGCCCCGAAGTCCATGCGGGAGCACAGGGAGGACATCTCCGTGGCGCTGGACGAGGTGGTCATGCGCGCGCTGTGCAAGGACGCCACCAAGCGCTACCAGAGCGCCGCGGAGATGGCCGCGGACCTGAGAAAGTGCATCACCAACCCCGAGGGCGGGTTCGTGAAGTATCCCCGCACCCCGGAGGAGATCGAAAAGGAGCGGGAGGCCCGCCGCCGCAAGCGCGCCAAGGACCGCCGCCGCGTGCAGCAGACCTTCATCGCCGCCGCCACGCTGATCACCGCGGTGCTGATCGCCTTTACGGTGTGGTTCGTGTCCCGCTTCGTGCACACCTACAGCATGCCCGACGTGGTGGGCGAGGAGCAGATGATGGCCCAGGACACCCTGGAGCAGCTTCGAGCCACCACCGAGGTGGAGTTCGATTACAGCGAGGAATACGAGGAAGGCATCGTGATGAACCAGTCCCACCGGGCCGGGGCGCGGGTGAAGTACGACGTGCCCGTCACGCTGACGGTCAGCCTGGGCTCCGAGTGGTATTACATGGACGACATCACCGGCATGAAGGCCGCCGACGTGGTGGACCAGCTCTCCGCCGAGGGCGTGGAATCCATCGATTTAAGCTACGTGCAGTCCGACAGCCCGCCGGGCACCGTCGTGGCCTTCCAGCCCGAGCCCGGCACCCAGAGCAAGAAGACCCCGGTGAAGATCACCGCCAGCGGCCTCAGGGTACTGATGCCCACGCTCACCGGTTTGAGCCTCGACGGCGCCCGGGCGCTGATTGAGGCCGAGGGGCTCAAGCTGGGCGAGGTGGCCGAGGGCTACTCCGCCGACGCCAAGCCCAACACCGTGGTGGCCCAGAGCGTCGCCGCCGACACCCAGGTGCTGGCCGGAACCACCGTGGACCTCACCGTCAACCAGGCCCAGCCCCAGGTGTACTACCCCGCCTCCAAGCTGTCGGTGGTGGTGCCCCTGAACGCCAGCCAGGTGCGCATACAGCTCACGCTGTCCTCCGGCGACGTGCAGGAGGTCTACTCCGGCACGCTCAACACCGGCACCTACCGCATCGCGCTGTCCTGCGCCGAGTCCGGCGTGCACGCGGTGTCGATCTACATGGACGGCGTGCTGATGGAGCGGCAGGATATCGACTTTGAATGATGGGGACCTCGAAAAACCTCGCTTTGCCGCAAACCTTACTTCGGAAAACCCTGTAAAACAAGGTTTCTTTACGAGGCAATGCTTGCGAAAACAGGGTTTTTCGAAGTTGCCTGATGGGGATTGTCATCGCATGCAGGGAATCATATTGAAGGGCATCGGCAGCTTCTACTACGTGCTGGACGACGCGGGCGCGGTGCACCAGGTGCGGGCCCAGCGCAAGCTCCGGCGCGAGCGCATGAAGCCCAAGATCGGCGACCGGGTGGAGATCACCCCCGGCGAGGGCGAGGAGGACGGCTGGATCCACGGCATACTCCCCCGCCGAAGCGAGCTTGCGCGCCCGCCGGTGGCCAACATCGACGTCGTGGTGATCGTGGCCGCCGCCGCCGCGCCGCTGCCGGACCTGATGATGGTGGACCGGCTGATGCTCAACGCCCGCCGAAGCCGCATCGACGCGCTGCTGGTGATTACCAAGTGCGACCTGGACGAGGGCCTGGCGGACGACATCATCAATCAGTACCGGGGCGCGGCGTGCGACCCCGTCAAGGTGTCCTCCGTGACCGGCGAGGGCCTCGCGGCGCTCCGGGAGCGGCTGCGGGGCCGGGTGCACGCGCTGGCGGGGCAGTCCGGCGCGGGCAAGTCCACGCTGATCAACGCGCTGTACGGCCTGGCGCTGGAGACCGGGGACCTGTCCCGCAAGATCGACCGGGGCAAGAACACCACCCGCTCCTGCGAGCTCATCCCCGTCTTTGGCGGCGGCATGGTGCTGGACACCCCCGGCTTCAGCCTGCTGGAGACCGACGTGTTCGACCCGGTGGAGATCAAGGACAGCTACCCGGAGTTCGCGCCGCTGGAGGGGAACTGCTTCTTCAAGCCCTGCTATCACGCCTCGGAGCCCCGGTGCGCCGTGCGCGACGCGGTCCGGGCCGGGGAGATCGACCCCAGGCGCCACGGGCGCTACGTGGAGCTGTTAAACGACATGCGACAGAGGTGGAGGGAGCGCTATGATTAAAATCGCACCGTCGCTGTTGGCGGCGGACTACCTGAATATCGGCGGCGAGATTCGGCGCATGGCCGACGCCGGCGCGGACTACCTGCACTACGACGTGATGGACGGCTGCTTCGTGCCCAACATCACCTTCGGCCCGGGCGTAGCGAAGGTCGCGGCGACCTGCGGCCTGCCGGTGGACGCCCACCTGATGATCGTGAACCCCGAAAAGTACGTGGACGCCTTTGCGGAGGCGGGGTGCAGTATCATCACCGTGCACGCCGAGGCCACGAACCACCTGCACCGGGCGCTTCAACAGATCCGCGCCGCCGGGTGCCTGGCGGGCGTGGCGCTGAACCCGGCCACCTCGCCGGAGTGTTTGAGGTACGTGCTGGGGGACTTCGACCTCGCACTGGTGATGACCGTGAACCCCGGCTTCGGCGGGCAGAAGCTGATCCCCGGCTGCGTTCAAAAGATCGCGGAGATCCGCCGGATGCTGGACGGGGCCGGCTGCGACGCCGTCATCGAGGTGGACGGCGGCGTCAACACCGACACCGCGCCCATGCTGATGCGCGCCGGGGCCACCCTGCTGGTGGCGGGCAGCGCCCTCTACGGCGCGCCGGACGCCAGGGCGTTCATCGACACCATCCGCGCCCAGTACGCCAATATCGCTCGCTAACCGTAGGGGCGATGCCCCCATCGCCCGCCTGATTTAGACATCCATACATCTTTTTTATGAGAATTTGGCGATATCAATAGGCAACGGGGGCGGGTTCGTGTTATACTAAGAATGTATGAAAATGTCACAGCCCGCGAGCGGGATTGGGAGGATACAGGCATGGCAAACGAAGCGAAGCAGAGCAAAAAGAGAAGGCAGCGCCCGAGCGGGGTGCCGACGCTGTTGGTGGTCCTGCTCTTGATCATCGCGCTGGCGATGGGCGGCCTGGCCGGCTTCTTCGTGGCGCGGCGCACCGCGCCGGTGAACGACGAGCTGGAGAAGGCCAACGAGCGGATCATCGAGCTGGAAAACACGCTGAATCTGATCGGCTTCCCGATGGACGAGGACCCCGAGGACTGGGTGTTCGACGATTCCGCGGAGACCAGCGCCCAGCAGGAGCTGTCCGGCAAGGCCACCGGCGGCACGTCCGACGATCTCTCCGACCTGTGGGACGACGAGAGCCTGCTGACCGGCACGCTGGATGAGAATACCGAGCCCGTGGTCGTGGCGGAATTTGACGGTGGACAGCTTTTGTCCACCGAAGTTATTCCTGAGTTCAACGACCAGCTCACCACCCAGATCTTCGCCGGCTACAGCGCCAGCGAGGTGGCGGACAGCGTGCTGCAGACCGTGCTGACCAACAAGGCCGCGGAAAAGCTGGTGGCGCTCAAGGCCCAGGCCCAGGGGCTGGACCAGCTGACCGAGGAGGACCTGAAGCAGATCAACGCCCAAGCCCAGCAGGCCTACGCGGACCAGCTGGAGTACTACACCGCCTTCGTCGCCCAGCCCGGCAAGAGCGCGGAGGAGGTCAGGGCCGACGCCGAAAAGTACATGCGGGAGGAGGAGAACATCACCCTCCAGGCCATCACCGACGAGATCAAGGCGGACTGGCCCGCCCAGAAATACTATAAGGAGATCGTCAAGGACGTCACCGTCTCCGAGGAGGAGGTCCAGCAGTACTATCAGGAGCAGCTGGCCATACAGCGGGAGAACTACTCCCAGTACCCCGAGGAGTTCGAGTTCGCCCACACCGACGGCGCGCTGATACTCTACCGGCCCGCGGGCTACCGCGCCGTGCGGGACATACTGATCCCCTTTGAAAACGACGAGGACGAGGTCAAGGCCACGGAGCTGATGGACGAGATCAGCCAGCTGGACCCCCAGTCCGACGCCGCGCGCATCCAGGAGATCGAGGCGGAGCTGAACCCGCTGTTCGCGCCGCTGGAGGCCACCGCCAAGGAGATCTCCGACAAGCTCCAGGCCGGGGAGAGCTTCATGTCCCTGGCGGACCAGTACGGCAAGGACGAGATGATGGAGTCCGAGCCCGTGCGCTCCGAGGGCTACTACATCAACGAAAACAGCTACCTGTTCTCCACAGAGTTCATACAGGGCGCCATGATACTGGATAAGCCCGGCCAGGTCTCCTCCCCGCTGCGCAGCCCCTCCGGCCTGCACCTGGTGGAGTACCTGAGCGACGTCACCCCCGGCGACGTGCCGCTCGAAGAGGTCCGCGATACCATCGAGTCCCAGGCCTTGGAGATTCGCCAGCACGCCTACTACGACGAGCAGACCACCGCCATGCTGGAGGAGGCCAACGTCCAGTACTACCCCGAGCGGCTGCAGTAAACGACGATATCACAAACGGACCGGTCCCCGCGGACCGGTCCGTTTTGTTTAGGAAGCAGGGGCTATCCCTTTTCCCTATTCCCTATTCCCTATTCCCTTTTCCCTATTCCCTATTGCCTACTCCCTACTCCCTAATCCCTATCCCCCCACCACAAACGTCACCCGCGCCTTCCGCTTGCCCCGCTTGGTGGTGACGGTGACGGTTGCCCTTCCGGGCCTTTTGAACGTGACCAGCCCGTTTTTATTGACGGAGGCGACCTTCCTGTTCGACGACTTCCACTTCAGGCCGCTCCGGGTGCCCTCGGGGATGCTGGCGACCAGCGCCAGCTTGCCCCCGCGCTGCGCCGCCACGGTGCCGGAGAGGTTCAGCGCCACCCACGCCGGGACGGTGGGATCGACGACCTTCAGCGTCAGCGTGCGCTTCCTTCGGCCCACCCGGAAGGTGATCCTCGCCTTGCCCGCCTTTCTGGGCGTCACCAGCCCGCCGCTGGAGACCCTGGCCACCCTCCGGTTGGAGGACTTGAACCGCGTGCCCTTCGCCCCGCCCGTCTCGATCCGGAAGGCGCTGCCCACGGCCACGGTAGCCCTGGCGTTGCGGCGCACGGCGAGGGTCTGTACGCCCGCCCCCGACGCGCCGGAGGAAGCGCCGCTCCCCTGCCCGTCGTCGGTGTACAGCGCGTCGAGATCGTATTCGACGGAGCCCTGCCCGGCCTCGTCGGCATAGCCGTAGGGGGAGAGCGTCAGGTCCGCCGTACTGTAGACCCCCAGGGCCTCCGCGTCGTACTGATAATGGCAGTTCATCATCCGGCTGCCGTTGCGCACCGAAAAGCTGTACCCCTCCGACACGCTGCCCCCGGTGGGCGCCTTCATGAACACCCAGTCGTAGGTGCCGGTCTGCTCCTGGTCGCACTGTGTGAGGTCCGCCAGGTAGTTTTTGCCGTTGGGCATGCGCACGATGTTCCACTTGTGGCCCCAGCCGTCCAGCGTGCCGGTGACGCTGTAGCACATCACGCTGCCGTTAAAGTCGGTCATGTCGCACAGGTACTGGAAGGCCCTGGCGTAGCCCTCGCACACCACGTCGGTGGTAGCGTCGCCGTCGAACACCCATACCAGCTGCCAGGGATCGGTATTATCGGCGTGCCAGCTGCTCTCGGTGGCGGCGTCATTGTAGCTGGTCATGTCGCAGATCGCGTCGCGGTAGCCCACCAGCCTGTCGTAATCCGGGGTGCCGGCGTACCGGTCCACGATGGCGCGGGCGTTCGCCGCGGCGTCCTGCGCCCGGGACACCTTGGCGGTATCGATGGTAAAATCCTGGCCGTAGCCGCTGCCGACGCCCATGCTGACGATGATCCGGTTGAAGACACTGTCGATCTTGACCGAGCGGTGGTTGTTGTGCCAGTACAGCTCATAGGGGCAGTCCGCGGTCAGGCAGTCGATCACGCCGCGTATGTCCTCGATCGACAGGCCGCCGTTATACGGGCATACAAACTGGGTGGATTCGCGCTCGCCCGCGGCGGCCTCGGTAATATAGCCCTTCAGGACGTCGTAGAGGGCCCTCTTCGCGCCGGTGAGGTCGCCGCCCGTGTTGCGGGCCTCGAACAGCGGCGCCCGCCCCAGGCCGAACAACCGGTCCACGTACCCGGCGAACAGCGCGTCGCCGTCCGCGGCGCTCCCGGCCTCCCACAGATATTCCTGCGGATCGCTCCCGGTGTCCGGATCGCTCTCAATGGCCGGGTCGATCGGGTCGCCCTCATACGCCGCGTCCAGGTCGACCTCTTCCTCCGGGACGGCCTCATCATCGTCCGCCGCGTCCAGGTCGGCCTCCGCCTCCGCCACCGCGGCGTCCATCGCCTCCGCTGTGACGATCACGTCCTCCGGCACGACTTCCGCCGCCGGGACGTCCGCGTCCTCCGCCAGCGCCGCCATGTCCGGCATCAGGCACATTGTCAGCAGCAGGCACAGGCATTTCACAAAGAGCTTTTTCATGCGTTGCGTTTCCTTAATATATTTGAAGGATGTTACCTTTGATTATACAATTCCATACCATTTGTGTCAAGATTTGCCGATCTCCCCGCTCATGCCCGCCTCCCCCGCCGAATACACTGCTTCGGGGGGTGCTGGATTTGAGTAAAACCCATGTGGTCGTGCGGCGGGACCGGCCCACGGCGCTGGCGGTGTCCATCGCGCTGATGGTGACCATGCTGGTGGTGTACGTGCTGACGCTGGAGGCCGCCCGCCCGGACGCGGTGGAGCGGGTGTCCGCCGCGCCGCGGGTGACGCGGGAGATCGAATTCGCCGCGCTGGAGGGCTGGTGCGTCTCGCTGGGCCGGTGGGACAGCGCCGACCAGGCCCGGGCGGAGGCGGCGCGCTTCACCGACCGGGGCGCGGCGGGCCGCGTGTGCGCAATCGACGGGCGCTGGCACGTGCTGGGGGCGATGTACGACAGCCGCAAGCAGGCCGAGCGGGTGGCGGAGACCCTGGGCGAGGACGTCGCCGCCCAGGTGGTGGCGCTGTCGGCAAAGCCGGTGCGCATGCGTATCACCGCCCCGGACAGGCAGATCGACCTGATCGTCGCCGCCGACGGCCTGCTGAGGGATCAGGTCTGGCAGCTCACGTCCATCGCCCAGCAGCTGGACCGCGGCGAGATACAGCCCGAGGCGGCGCTGACGCTGTGCGCGCTGTCCGCCTCGGAGGGCAAGGCGCTGAGCGAGAAGCTGGGCTTCATCCCCGGCGCAGAGGACAACGCGCTGTGCGCCGCGCTGATCGACGCGCTCAACCAGGCCGCCGCCCGGGTGGAGGACGTCCGCGCCGGGGGCCAGGGCGGCGCGGCGCTGTCCGGGCTGATCCGATCGGCGGGCATCGACGGGTTTTTGACGCTCAGGGAGCTGCAGATGGGGCTGACAAAGTGAAAAACGACGGGCGCACGCCCGTCGTCTTCCATCACTTCTCCCCCAAAAATTCCTCCAGCGTCTGCCCGGTGTGGCGCATCTTCTTTGCGGCGTCCACGCCCACGTAGCGGTAGTGCCAGGGCTCGTAGCTGATGCCGGTGATGTTGGACTTGTTGGCGGGATAGCGCTGTATGAAGCCGTACTCATGGGCATGCTGGCTGAGCCAGGCGTACTGCGGGGTGGACTCAAAGCCGCTGCTGGTCTCGGTGGTCACGTCGAAGGCCAGTCCGGTCTGGTGCTCGCTGGCGCCGGGCTGCTGGGCCTTGCCGGGCTCGGACTGGGCGTAGACCTCCGCCTGCCGGTCGTAGCTGCGATAGCCGCTGGTGATGATGAAGCCGTTCACGTTCTGCTCCTCGGCGGCGTGGAACATCTTCTCGGCGGCCTCGTAGGTCTCTCGGGTCAGGCAGATGTCGCTGGAGGCCAGCCGGAAGGAGTGGCGGCTCTGGTACAGGTTCACCAGCCCCTCGGGCACGTAGTCCGGGGACAGCCGGTGGCTCTCGTTCACCAGCAGTATGTCCCCCCGGTATTTGGTGGACTGCACGCCGAAGTACCAGCCCGCGCCGAAGCTCACCGCGATCAGCGCCAGCGCGATGGCGAGTATCGATATGCGCTCCACCGTCCGCGGCGCGCGCTTCTTTTTCTTTCGCATGATCAAAACTCCCTTCTGCCTCCCATCATAATCCGCGAAACAGCCCTTGTCAAGCACTTGACAGAACATGGCCGCGCCTGCTATAATATCCACAATCGAAGAAAGGAAGGTTTGACCCCACTGATGAAGATCCGCAACTGACACTCGGCCGCAAGAGCATGCCCACATCGACGGTGGGTTGATTTTGTCGCCGTTTGGAGGTTGCGTTTTGCACGCCAGACGTGTTTTTGTTGCGCTCCTCCGCGGCGGGAAGGAGCGTTTTTATTATGCAGAGAACACTGCTTGAAGCCAACGGCATCGTCGTGCGCCACGGCGCTCAGACGGTATTGGACCTCGATCATCTGGTCATACGCGACGGCGAGCGCATCGGCCTGATCGGCGAAAACGGCGCGGGCAAATCCACGCTGCTGGGGGTGCTCTCCGGGGCGATCTCCCCGGATTCCGGCACGGTGCGGCGGCTGTGCCCGGTGGCGCTCATCCGCCAGCAGGGGGAGACGGACGCGCCCATCACCGGCCAGGCGCGCTCCGAATTTCGCGCCCGGGAGGGCCGGGCGGGGCTGTCCGGCGGGGAACTGACCCGGCGGCGCATCGCCGCGGCGCTTTCGCAGAACGCGCCGCTGCTGATGGCCGACGAGCCTACCACCGACCTGGACGCGGAGGGCGTGGCGCGGCTTCGGGACCGGCTGGCCGCCCGCCGCGGCGCGCTGCTGCTGGTGTCCCACGACCGGAGCCTGCTGAACGCGCTGTGCGGGCGCGTCTGGCACCTGGAGGACGGCAGGATCGCCGAGTTTCCCGGCAATTACGACGACTACCGGCGGGAGCTCGAGCGCCGCAGGGAGTTTGCGCAGTTTGAGTACGATCAATACCGCGCCGAGGCGTCCCGCCTCAAGGCCGCGGCGCAGAAGCAGGCGGAATGGGCGAGCTCTGTCAAAAAAGCCCCGAAGCGCATGGGCAACAGCGAGGCGCGGCTGCACACCCGGGCGTACACCGATTCGGTGCTCGGTTTGAGCCACGCCAGGCAGAAGCTGCAGGGCCGCCTGGAGCGCCTGGAGGTCAAGCAGCGCCCCCGGGATCTGCCGGACATCCGCATGGCGCTGGGCGCGGGCAGCCCGATTCAGGCCAAAACCGCCCTCTCCCTGCGCTGCAAGCGTTTGACGGCGGGCGGCGCGACGCTGCTTCGTGAGGCGCGGCTGGAGCTGCCCACCGGCGCCCGCACGGCGCTTCTGGGCCCCAACGGCTGCGGCAAGACCACGCTGCTGCGCGCCATCGCGGGGCACACAGACCCCGCCGTGACCTTCGCCGGGACCGTCCGGCTGAACCCCGGCGCGCGCGTGGGCGTGTTCGACCAGGACCACGCCCGGCTGCTGGATATGGGCAAAACCGCGCTGCAAAACGCCATGGCGGCGTCCAGCCTGCCGGAATCCGTGGCCCGCACGGTGCTGGCGCGGCTGAACCTGCCCGGCGACCAGGTGTTCAAGCCGGTGTCGGTGCTCTCCGGCGGCGAGCGGGCCAAGGTGGCGCTGGCCCGACTGATGCTGGGGGACTTCAACCTGCTGATACTGGACGAGCCCACCAACCACCTGGACGTGTTCACCCTCCAGGCGCTGCAGGCGCTGCTCGCGGGCTACGCGGGCACGCTGCTGTTCGTCAGCCACGACAGGGCCTTCGCCGGGGCCGTCGCCACCCGCCTGGTGTTCCTTGAGGACGTCCGCCTCCGCGCCTTCGAGGGCACGCTCTCGCAATACGCGGCCGAACAGGCCCGCGACCGCGACGCCGAGGCCCGAAAGCTCCAGATCATCGCCCTCGAGATGCGCCTGGCCGCCCTCGCCGCCCGCATGTCCGCCCCGAAAAAGGGCGATAAGCCCGAGGCGCTGGTCGCGGAGTACGATGAATTGGCTGAAGAACTGAGGCAGATGAAAAAATAACCGGGAACGCACGCCGTTGTAGGGGCGATGCCCTCATCGCCCGTCTGAGATGCAAGCCTGGACTGAACATTTACGTGCACGCCAAAAACCTTTCCCCGTCCCCAGGCGTATATTCAGTGAAGATCTTCAGAGCACAACGGGAGGCTTCCTGATGGACAAAGCAGCCTTTGAACGACTGTACCTCGACATGCTGCCGGGCCTCTACCGGCTGGCGCAGAGCGTATTGCGCCACCCGGCGGACGCCCAGGACGCGGTGCAGCAGGCGGCAGCGAAGGCCTGGGCGGCGCTGGACAGGCTGCCGCCGGGGCACGAGCGCGCCTACTTTACCCGCATCGTCATCAACGAATGCCGCAACATACAGCGCAGGCGCATGCGCGAAACGCCGGTGCCCGACATCCCGGACCGGGGCGCCCCGCCCGGGGACCGCGAGCTGGCCCTCGCCATCGACGCGCTGCCGGAGGACCTGCGGCTTACGCTCTTGATGAAGTACATGGAAGGGTACGGCGAACGCGAGATCGCCGCCGCGCTGGGCATCGGTATCCCCGCCGTGAAGAGCCGGCTCTACCGCGCCCGGCGGCGGCTTGAGAGGACATTGAAGGAGGAGGTGGCGCTGGAATGAGGCGCATCACACGGGACGACCTGCGCGGGCTCTACGCCCCCGTTCCCCAATCGCTCCGCGACGGCGTACACGCCGCCCTCGCGCCCCTCCCCGAGGGAAAGGAGCGCATCGTGAAAAAGAAGATTTCGATCAGCATACTGCTCGCCGCCGCGCTGGCGGTCATGGGCGTGACGGCGCTGGCCGTAAGCCAGCTGAACCTGTTCAGGCAGACCGCGGAGCAACCGCACCCCATCGTGCCGCTGGACGGCGCGGATAAGCTGGTGGTCACCCATCTGGGCCAGACGGAGAACGCGCACGTCGTTCTGACCGTGGAGGAGGCCGTGTACGACGGCCAGGGCGTCATGGCGCTTATACGGCTGACCCCGAAGGATATCGGGCACAACGCCATGTACGACCCCTATCTGCAGGACGCCCCCGACGACGTCTACGAGAAGGCGTCGGTGAATAAGCGGGTGTATTGGGGCAGCTTCATCGCTGACCCGGAGCGCGGCGGGGAGATCCTCGTCGTCAACGAGCGCGACCGCCGGGAGCTGTGGGTCGGCGACAAACAGGTGGCAATCCCCGCGAGCGCGGAGGCGGCCAGGAGCGCCGATCTGCCCGTCTACATGGACGGCGACGTGATGCGCTCGGCAAATGAACAGGGCATGGAGGTCACCTCCCGCAGGGACGGCAGGCGGATGATCGACTACCGCCTGACGCTGAGTCTCGCCGGCGCGGGCGCGTCCCAGCTCGACGAGCTGCTGGCCGAAGCGCGGCGCGCCGAAGGCCAGGCCGACGGCAGCGCGCTGGTCTGGTTCAACGGCTACGGCGCAAAGCCGCTGACCGGCAGCCTTGAGATGGCACTCAGCGGCGAGACGACGCTGAACGGCGAGACCGTGAAGCTCGACGGGCTGACCTTCGCCCTGACGCCGGTGGAAACGGAGCGCCGGTACAGGCTGATCCCCGAGGTGGACGAAGTCCCCGGCGCGTACAGGATCAAATCCGCCACCATCAACCTGAGCCGGGTGCGCGGCTACTTCACCATCGAGTACGACATGCTGTCCGACGATCCCTACCACACCGTGAGCTTCCGTGTGCTGGATCGGGAGGGCAGGCCCATCAACGACGGCATGGGCTGGATGGAGCGCGGCGATGACGCCTGCGCCGAGCAGTACGAGCTCCAGTCCTTTGACGCGAGCTCCGATACCCTGACCCTGCTTGTCGTGGACGAAAACGGCGATACCCTCGGCCAATGCGTCTGCCGGGTCGTCGAGGAAGAGTAGTCTGTATCCGCTACATGCGGCCCCGCGCTTCGGCGCGGGGCCTGTTTCTTCCATCGTTTACTTTTTGGGGCTGGTCAAAGCGCGCATTTCCTGTTATAATGGCAATATCAGCCGGTATGGGATGCGAATATCCGAATGTTTTCCGGCAGGCATACGATAAACGTTCGATTTTGAGGTGAATGTACATGGCTAATACCGCAATCGTGGGCATCAACTGGGGCGACGAGGGCAAAGGCCGCATGGTCGACTACTTCGCGGGCCGGTTCGACGTGGTGGTCCGCTACCAGGGCGGCAACAACGCCGGCCACACCGTCATCAACGAATACGGCAAGTTCGCGCTGAACCTGCTGCCCTCGGGCATCTTCCACAGGGATGCCGTCAACCTGCTGGGGGCGGGCGTGGTGATCGACTTAAAGCACATCAACGGGGAGATCGGCCGCCTGCGCGACAAGGGCGTCGAGATCACCCCGGAGAACCTGAAGATCTCCGACCGCGCCATCATGGTGCTGCCCATCCATCCCGACCAGGACAAGTGGGAGGAGCAGCGCCTGGGCAAGGACCACTTCGGCTCGACACTTCGGGGCATCAGCCCGATCTACGGCGACAAGTACATGAAGAAGGCCATCCAGATGGGCGATCTTAAGCACCCCGCCACGCTCGAGAAGCACTTGAAGCGGCTGATCGACTGGAAGAACGACACGATCGTGCAGGGCTACGGCCAGGAGAAGATCGACTTCGACGAGACCCTACAATGGATCCACGAGTGGGGTGATAAGCTGATCCCCCACATCTGCGACGCCGGGGAGCTTCTGCAGGGCGCGGTGGACGCGGGCAAGTCAGTGATGTTCGAGGCCCAGCTGGGCGCGCTTCGGGACATACAGTACGGCATCTACCCCTTCACGTCCTCCTCCTCCCCGCTGGCGGCAGAGGCCCCGGTGGGCTGCGGCCTGCCGTCGATCAAGGTGGACGAGGTCATCGGCGTGACCAAGGCCTACTCCACCTGCGTGGGCGAGGGCCCCTTCGTGGGCGAGCTGGACGGCAATGTCGCCCACGACCTGCGCGAGGCCGGGGCCGAGTACGGCGCCGCCACCGGACGCCCCCGCCGCGTGGCCTGGATGGACATCCCCGCCACCCGTTACGGCACCCGGCTGCAGGGCGCGACCGCGCTGGCGCTGACCAAGATGGACGTGCTCTCCTACTTAGACGAGATCCCCGTCTGCGTCGCCTATAAGCTGAACGGCGAAACCATCGACCGCTTCCCCTATACCCCCGACCTCTACGACTGCGAGCCCGTCTACGAGACCCTGCCCGGCTGGAAGTGCGATATTACCGGCTGCCGGACGTGGGACGAGCTGCCGAAGGAAGCGCGGGACTACGTGACCTTCATCGAAGAGAAGGTCGGCTGCCCGATCAAATACGTCAGCGTGGGGGCGGAGAGAGAGGCGTTGATCATTCGGTGATGATGGAAATGGGGAATTGGGAATGGGGAATTGGGAATTAAAGAATGCGGCTGCCGCGTAATTGAATGGAGATATTCTCATGGGTAATAACACCGTTGTCGATAAATCCATGGCTTTTGCGGTGCGCATTGTCCGCTTATACCAATTCCTCTGTGACGAACGCAAAGAATACGTGCTTTCCAAACAACTGCTGCGCAGCGGGACCTCCATCGGAGCCAATGTCACGGAAGCGCTCGACGGCATCAGCCGCAGGGATTTTCTGAACAAAATGTACATTGCTCTGAAAGAGTGTTCGGAATCCAGCTATTGGATTGATCTGCTGCATCGCACGGGTTATCTCGATGACGATCAATACCGTAGCATATGGTCGGATTGCAATGAGCTGAAGCACATACTCTCAAGCATCACCAAGACGACCAAGGAGAGCATGAAAACGCGCGGCAGCGACTATCTGTAATTCCCAATTCCCCATTCCCAATTCCCAATTATTATCCATACGGAGGTCACAATGAACAAATCCACATACGAAACCCCCCTAAACTCCCGCTACGCGAGCCCGGAAATGCAGTACATCTTCTCCCCGGACAAGAAGTTCACCACCTGGCGCAGGCTATGGGTGGCGCTGGCGGAGAGCGAGATGGAGCTGGGCCTGCCGGTGACGCAGGCGCAGGTGGACGAATTGAAGGCCCACATCGAGGACATCGACTACGAAAACGCCCGCCGCCACGAGCAGCGGGTGCGCCACGACGTGATGGCCCACGTGCACGCCTACGGCGACGTGTGCCCGAACGCCCGGGGCATCATCCACCTGGGCGCGACGAGCTGCTACGTCACCGACAACGCGGACATACTGATGCTGCGGGACGCGCTTCAGTTGATCCGCCAAAAGCTCGCGGAGGTGCTGCGCCGCCTGCGCGCGTTCGCCTGGGAACACAAGGGCCTGCCCTGCCTGGGCTACACCCATCTGCAGCCCGCGCAGCTGACCACCGTCGGCAAGCGCGCCACGCTGTGGATGCAGGACCTCGTGATGGATATGGAGGAGGTCGATTTCGCGCTGTCGTCGCTGAAGCTCTTGGGCAACCGCGGCGCGACGGGCACGCAGGTCAGCTTCATGGAGCTGTTCGACGGCGACGGCGGCAAGGTGGACGAATTGGAAAGGCGCATCGCGGAAAAGATGGGCATGACCGCGGTGTTCGACGTCTCCGGCCAGACCTACCCCCGCAAGCTGGATTCCCGCGTGCTGGGGGCGCTCTCCGGCATCGCCCAGTCGGCGTACAAGTTCGCCCAGGACCTGCGGCTTTTGCAGTCCTTCCGGGAGGTGGAGGAGCCCTTTGAGAAGAACCAGATCGGCTCCTCGGCCATGGCCTACAAGCGCAATCCCATGCGCTCCGAGCGCATCTGCGCGCTGTCGCGGCACGTGATGGCCGTCTATCAGGACGCCGCCATGACCGCCGCCACACAGTGGTTCGAGCGCACGCTGGATGATTCCGCCAACCGCCGCCTGTCGCTGCCCGAGGCGTTCCTCGCCACCGACGCGGTGCTGGAGCTCTACGCCAACATCGCCGACGGCATGGTGGTCTACCCGAAGATGATCGAAAAGCGCGTGATGGAAAACCTGCCCTTCATGGCCACCGAGGACATCATCATGGAATCCGTCAAAAACGGCGGCGACCGGCAGGCGATCCACGAGCGGGTGCGCGTGCACTCCCAGGCCGCGGCCCTGCGCATGAAGGCCGAGGGGCTGGAGAGCGACCTCATGGAGCGCATCGCCGCCGACCCCGCCTTCCCCATCGACCGCGACGCCCTCACCGCGCTGCTCGCGCCGGACAAGTATACCGGCCGCGCCGAGGCCCAAACCGAACGCTTCATCGCACAGGTGGTTGATCCGATACTCGAGAAGTATCGGAAGGTGGAGATGGGGAGCATCAGTCTTTAATTAGGAATTAGGAATTGATTTACCGGCTGCCGCGCGTAACTGTTCAGTCCGGGCATGTGTTTCCGGCGGGCGATGAGGGCATCGCCCCTACAACTGCGGGAAACCGTAGGGGCGATCCCCTGATCGCCCGCCGGACTGAACAGTTACTGCCGCGCCATTGATCATTCCTCATTCCTCATTCCTAATTCCTAATCCAATCCATACCAAAGGGGGATGGCGTATGAAGGAGTATGTAGTCGGCATCGACGTCGGCGGGACGCGGATACAGCTGGGGCTGTTCAAGGGGCCGGAGATCATCGCGGAGAATCAGTTTTTGACGGACAAGGAGATCGGCGCGACGGAGATGATGGACCTGCTGGCCAACCGGGTGCGCAAGCTGGCGGCCGCCTCCGGGCTGACGATGGAGGACATACGGGGCGTGGGCGCGTCCTTCCCCTCCTACATCGACTATGAAAAGGGCCTGTGCGTGGAGACCAGCAACATCATGTCCTTAAACGACCAGCCGGTGCGGGACATGCTCCGGGAGCGCCTGGGCGTGCCGGTGTATGTGGACAACGACGGCAACCTGGCGGCGCTGGCGGAGCACGCGCTGGGCGCGGGCCGGGGCTACGACAACCTGATCTACGCGGAGCTGTCCACCGGCATCGGCGGCGGGCTCATACTCAACGGCAAGCTGTACCGGGGCATGCACGGCATGGCGGGCGAGATCGGCCACATGCTGGTGTCCGATTCCATCGGCTATCCCTGCGGCTGCGGGGTGATCGGCTGCGTGCAGTCCATCTCCTCCGGGCTCTACATGGCCCGCTACGCCATGGACCGCATCAAGGAGGGCGAGGAGAGCCGCATACTGGACTACGCCGGCACCATCTCCAACATCGACACCGTGGCCGTGGGCCGGGCGCTGAACGTCAACGACCCGCTGGCGCTGGAGGTCGTGAACCGCGGCGCGGAATACCTGGGCCGCATGTTCCACAATTTGAACCAGGTCTTCGATATCAACGTGTTCGTTTACGGCGGCGGGGTCACCAACCTCGGCCACCGCTTCATCGACCGCATGATCGCCGCCTATCGCCATCACTCCTTGATGGACCAGAAATACCCCGCCAAATTCCTCGCCGCCGAGCTGGGGCATCGCGCCAGTTTGGTGGGCGCGGCGCTCTTGGTGAAATAGGAATTAGGAGTTAGGAATTAGGAATTGAATTTGCCCGCTACCACGCCATTGATCATTCCTAATTCCTCATTCCTAATTCCTCATTCAACACGAATTGAGGTAACGATATGAACCATCTTCAACTCGGCCGCACCGGCCTGACGATCTCACGCACGGGGTTCGGCGCGCTGCCGATACAGCGCATCGGCTTTGAGGAGGCCGGGCGGATACTGAACCGCGCGCTGGACGGCGGCATCAGCTACATCGACACCGCCCGGGTCTACACCGACAGCGAGGCCAAGATCGGCGCGTCCATCAGTCACCGGCGCGGCGAATACGCGCTGGCCACCAAGACTGCGGCGAAGGACGCCGAAGGCTTCAACCGCGACCTGGAGACGAGCCTCAGGACGCTCAAGACCGACGTGATCGACGTCTACCAGTTCCACAACCCGGGCTTCGTGCCCGTGCCGGGCGGCGCGGACGGCCTGTACGACGCCGCCGTGAAGGCCCGGGAGGCGGGCAAGATACGCTTCATCGGCATCAGCAACCACTCCGTGGACCGGGCCTTCGAGGCGGTCAACTCCGATCTCTACGACACCCTGCAATACCCCTTCAACCACCTGGCGACAGACCGCGAGATCGAGCTGGTGAAGCTGTGCGCGGAGAAGGGCGTGGGCTTCGTGTGCATGAAGGCGCTCTCCGGCGGGCTGATCACCGACGCGCGGCTGCCGTTCGCGTGGCTTTCGCAGTTCGACAACCTGGTGCCCATATGGGGCATACAGCGCATGGGCGAGCTTGAACAGATACTGGCGCTCTCCGAGAATCCCCCGGCGCTGGATGATACGCTCCGCGCCGGCATCGAGAAGGACCGCCGGGAGCTGGCCGGGGCCTTCTGCCGCTCCTGCGGCTACTGCCTGCCCTGCCCCGCCGGCATTCCCATCAACGACGCCAACCGCATGACCCAGCTGCTGACGCGCTCCCCCTGGAAGGGCTTTATGACCCCGGAATGGCAGGCGAAGATGGAGAAGATCGAGGACTGCGTGCGCTGCGGCGCGTGCGCCGAACGCTGCCCCTACGGCTTAAAGCCCTACGAGACCCTGCCCGGGCACCTGGCGTTCTACCGCGAATTCTTAAAGACCCACGCGGAGGATTGACCCCATGGCCGCCTGGCAGTTCTTCTCAAAGCCCGATTGCTACTGCGCCCCCTGCGGGGACCTTCGCTGCGCGGTGACCGGGCATCATATCTCCGCCCCGGCGTTCATGCGGGGCGTGACGGCGCTGTTCATCGCGGACGTGCACGCGCTGTCCGCGACCCCCGACGCCGCCATGACCGCATTAAAGGAGAAGGCCGCGGCGCTCAGGCCCGACCTCCTGCTGCTGGGCGGGGATTATTCCGACAAGCCCGGCCCCGCGGAGAGGCTGTTTGAGCGCCTCGCGGCGATTCCCGCCCCGCTGGGGCGCTTCGGCGTCGTGGGCAACAACGACCGGGAGGCCTTCCCCGACATCGACAGGCTGCGGCGGACCATGGCCCGCGCGGGCGTTGAGCTGCTGATCAACGAGGCCCGCACCCTCCGCGTCAACGGCGGGACGCTGACCGTCGCGGGGCTGGACGAATACCGCCACGGCGCGCCCGACGCCGCGGGGCTCTATGCCGATCATCCCTCCCCGGACCGCTTTCGGCTGCTGCTGTCGCACTACCCGTGCCGGGTGGACCCCATGCCCGACCTGATGCTGTGCGGCCACACCCACGGGGGCCAGTTCAACCTGCTGGGCGTGACCCCGTACACCGTCGGCTTCGAGCGGCTGTTCGCCCGGCGGCTGGCGTCCGTCTTCATCGCGGGGCTGCACCCGCTCGACAGCGGGCAGGTGCTGGTCAGCAAGGGCATCGGCGCCAGCCGCCTGCCGCTGCGCGTCGGCGTGCGGCCCGAAATCAATTTTATACGCTTCGATTAGATATTCCGATTGTTAAATCAAGGGCTATAAAATTTGCAATGGGGCATTGACAAGCGTTCCGGCAAACGGTATAATAAGGGTGTCGGAAGGACGTGAAATCAAACAGGATTTATCCTGTGTTGTGCGTTAGCCAATGCTTTTACCCACAGATTCACAAAAGGATTCCGGGTCGGTTTGCAGATGCCATGCCTCCTTCGCGTGGACGGCAGCAAGCAGCCGCAGGTCTCCGCCCTGCCTGAGCGGCGGGTGAAAAAGCAGAAGCAGACGGCATCTACGGGATATTTTAAGGAGCTCGAGAGGGCTCCGTTTTTTTATATACAAAGAGGGAAGCGGCGCGCGCCGCTTCCCTCTTTCATGTATCTCACTCACTCACCGCGCGGTAGGCCTCGCAGATCAGCTTGACGCAGGTATCGTACCCCAGCAGCCCGCTGTCGATGGAGAGGTTGAAGTTCTTGGTATCTCCCCAGTGCTTGCCGGTGAACTGCTGGTAGTAGTTGCGGCGGGCGTTGTCGGTCTTCTTCATGGCCTTCTGGATCTCGGAGGGATTCTTGCTGCCGATCAGCTCGCTGACGCGCACGGCGCGGTGGATGGCGTCGGCGTATATGAACACGTTCAGGCTCTCGATGTCGAACTCCTCCAATATGGTGTCGGCGCACCGGCCCAGTATCACGCAGGGGCCCTTCTTCGCCAGCATCAGTATCACCTTGCACTCGATGGTGTGGATGGTCTCGCGCCGGTCGGTGTAGGCGGCGGGGGTGATCAGCCGCCAGATGGCGTCGGCGCGGGAGATCTCCTCCTCCTCGTGCTCCACGACGCCCGCGTCCAGGCCGCTCTCGCGCACGGTGTTGCGGATGATGTCGCGGTCGTAGAACTCTATGCCCAATTCCTCCGCCACCCGCTTGCCGATGGAATGACCGCCCGCGCCGTATTCCCGGCTGATGGTGATGATGTTCATGTCTCCTGCCTCCTCGTGGGATTGATAGAGGTATTATAGCACATTTGCGAGGGGTTGGCTACCCCCCTGTGTTTGAATTGGGAATGGGGAATGGGAAATGGGAAATGGGAAATGGGAAATGGGAAATGGGAAATTAGGAGTTAGGAATGAGGAGTTAGGAATTGGAGGCCGAGCGGGTTTTTTGCGTAGTGATGCCATTCATCGTCCAACGGTATCAGTACCCGCATTCCGTAGGGGCGATGCCCTCATCGCCCGGATGATATCCAAACCCGTATCGTAGGGGCGATGCCGGGGCCAGGGCACCATCGCCCGGATGATATCCGAACCCGTATCGTAGGGGCGATACCGGGGCCAGGGCACCATCGCCCGGATGATATCCAAACCCGTATCGTAGGGGCGATACCGGGGCCAGGGCACCATCGCCCGGATGATATCCGAACCCATATCGTAGGGGCGATGCCCTCATCGCCCGGATGATATCCGAACCCGTATCGTAGGGTTACCATTCATGACGTCCGCATATCCCGCAATCCTCCGTAGGGACGCCATTCATGGCGTCCGCGTGAGGCAGAGGGGTTACGACCTCTTCCGTCAGCCCTTCGGGCTGCCACCTTCCCCTGAAGGGGACCTCGAAAAACCTCACTTTGCCGCAAACTTTACTTCGGAAAACCCTGTAAAACAAGGGTTCTTTGCGAAGTATTGTTTGCGAAAACAGGGTTTTTCGAAGTTGCCTTGAGGGAACGGTGGACCGCCGTAGGCGGGACGGATGAGGTGCCTATCCCACATCAAAACGCGAGGAACCAAATATTCCGCGCGGCAGCGGGCAATTCAGTCCTCATTCCTAAGTCCTCCTTCCTAATTCCCAACTATCCTCCCCACCTTCTCCACGATCCTCCGCTGCACGGGCTCCAGCGCCCCGAGTCCCTGCAAGCGCACGTTGACGTCGAAGCCCCGGGCGCGCAGGCGGGTCTTCCAGGAATCGCCGTCCCCGGCCAGGTCGTTCTTGGCGTGGTCGCCGGCCACCAGCATCAGGGGCATCAGCGTGAGCCGCTTGCCGGGGACGGCCTCCAGATCGTCCCAGATGCCCTCCAGGCCGTACTCGCCCTCCACGCAGGCCAGCTTCACGGTCTCCGGCAGCTCAGCCCTCAGGCCCGCGTAGACGGCGTTGGCGCGGTGCTCGGTGCCGTGGCCCATCACCAGCAGCGCGCGCCCCTCCTGCCGGGCGATGTCGGACAGCAGGCCCGCCATCCAGCGCAGGTCGGCCGCGTCGTTCAAGAGCGGCTCGGACACCGGCAACGCGCCCGCCGCCTCGCGCACGCGGTCGTACTCCTGCCCGGGGATGATGTGGGTAGACGCCACCGCGATTTTGTCGTACCCCTCCGCCCGCAGGCGCGCCAGCGCCGCCTGTTCATCCTCGATCACCGCGCCCCGGGTGGCCACGCAGCGTATGATCATGCGGGAGGTCCAGGCGCGAAAAACCTCCCAGCCCGGAAACGCCGCGGCCAGCGCCGCCTCCACCGGGCAAATGCAGCTTCGCTCCGCGTCCTCGTGGGTCGTGCCGAAGCTCACGGCAAGTATGGCTCGTTTCATGGCTATATCCTTTCTTTTTTTAGATAATCCGCGCCGCCCCGGCATTGGGACGGCGCGGATCCTGGCAGTTAAATCAAACCTCCGTTTCGGGCAGCATTACTGCAGCGGGGCGGGGTACAGAATCTTGGTGTCGGTGAACTCGAAGGGCCAAACGGTCTTCCACTCGCCGTCCTGCACCTGCGCGATGGCCACGGAGGAGTAGATGTTGTCGCGGTAGTGGGGCTCGCCCGCCAGATCGTAGTCCTCGAACTTGATGCGGTCGTAGGGCAGCACGATCTTGCGGCCGCCGGGGAACTCGCCCTGGATATCCAGCGCGGCGATGGCATCGCGCACGGCGGCGCCGTCGGTGGTGCCGGCGGCCTCGATGGCGGTCTTGAAGATCCACACCACGGTGTAGGCCTCGGCGGAGTGGCCGTTCATGTTGACGCCGTACTCAGCCTTGAACTCCTCGTTGATCTCCTGGCCGTTGATCAGGTCGGGGTTGAACTCCACGACGGAGGCCACGCCGTTGGCGACGTTGGCCAGGTTGCCGATGAAGGCGGGGTCGGTGAAGCCGTTGGCCTTGGCCACGATCATCTTGGGGGTGTAGTTCTGGGCCTTGAGGGTCTGCACGAACAGCGTGGCGTCGCCGATGTAGCTATCGCACAGTATGGCGTCGGGATCGGCCTGCTTGAGGGCCAGCACCTGGGCGCTCAGGTCGGTGGCGTCGCTGGTGTAGTCCACGGTGGCGACCAGATCGAAGCCGTACTCATCCTTGTACAGCTCGACGCAGCGGATCAGCTCCTGGCCGATGGCGGCGCGGTCGGTGAAGATGGCGATGGTCTTGACCTCTTCGCCGGTCTGCTCGGCGGAGTCCTTCAGGTACTCCAGCATATCCTTCACGTACACGCTGTTGAGCGGGCACAGGCGGAAGAAGTAGTCCATGGCCTCGTGGTCGGGATCGCTCAGGCGGTCCAGGGTGGAGATGGCGGTGATCATCGGCACGCCGTACTGGGTGCAGACCTGCGCCACGATCTCGGTGACGGTGGACATGTGGCAGCCCATCATGACGTCCACATGCTCCTGGGTGATGAGGCGCTCGGCCTCGGACTTGCCCTGGGCGGGGTCGCCGGCGTGGTCGCCGCGGACGACCTCCAGCATGCGGCCGTTGATGCCGCCCTTGTCGTTGATCTCCTTGACGGCAAAGTCGATGCCGCGCAGTATGTTCTCGCCGATGGCCGCCTTGCCGCCGGACATGGCATAGATGGTGCCGATGCGGATGGGTTCCTCGTCCGCCATGGCGGGCACGGACAGCGCCGTCAGCAGCATGGCCAGGATGCTCAAAAGAGCGATCATTTTCTTCATGATGTGTTCCTCCTTGAATGTTGTATGATGATGCGCCGAACTGCCACGGCGCCGATCATTGAAATCAGATGCCCAGATACGCCTTCTTGACGTGCTCGTTGGCGGAAAGTGCCTCGGCGGTGCCGGAGAGCGCGATGCGGCCGTTCTCGATCACGTAGCCCCGGTCGGCGCAGGCCAGCGCCTTGGTGATGTCCTGCTCCACCAGCAGCACGGCGATGCCGTCCCTCTTGGCCATGCCGGAGGCGACGTCGAGTATGTCGTCGACGATGTTGGGCGCGAGGCCCAGGGAGGGCTCGTCCAGTATCAGCAGCCGGGGCATGCCGATCAGCGCCCGGGCCACGGCCAGCATCTGCTGCTCGCCGCCGGACAGCGTGCCTGCCGCCTGCCTGGCGCGCTCCTGAAGCTTCGGGAAGTGGCGGTAGGCCACGGCCAGGTTTTGGGAAAACGCCGCGCGGGTAGCCTTGTTGAAGGCGCCCATCTCCAGGTTCTCCAGCACCGTCATCTCGGTGAAGATCTGCCGGCCCTCCGGCACCTGCACGATGCCCTTGTCCAGTATGTAGCGGGAGCTCTTCTTCGCCAACTCCTCGCCCTCAAACTGTATGGAGCCCGCGGTGGGCCGCACCATGCCGGTGACGGCGCGCACCATGGTGGTCTTGCCCGCGCCGTTGGAGCCCAGTATGGCCACCACCTCGCCGGCGTCCACGTTGAAGGAGATGTCCCACAGTATGTTGATCGCGCCGTAGCCCGCGCGGAGTCCTTCCACTTTAAGCATGCGCAGCGCCTCCCTTCGTGCCCAGATAGACCTCCATGACGTAGGGGTCGTTCATGACCTGCTCGGGAGTGCCCTCGGCGATCTTCTCGCCGTGGTGCAGCACGATGACCTCCTCGCACAGGCTGACCACCGCCTGCATGATGTGCTCGATCAGGAAGATGGTCACGCCGGAGCGGTTGATCTGCCGAATCAGCTCGATGGCGGCCTCGGTCTCGGCGGGGTTCAGGCCCGCCATGTTCTCATCCAGGAACAAAAGTTCCGGCTTCGTGGCCAGCGCCCGGGCCATCTCCAGACGCTTCTGGTCCGGGGTGCCCATGTCCTTGGAGAGTATGTGCCGCTTGTCGAACAGGCCGGTGAATTCCAGTATCTCCATGGCGCGCTCCCGGGCCTCGCGCTCGCTCCTGGCGGCGGCGTGGCCGAAGTAGCAGGAGGCCACCACGTTCTCCAGCACGCTCAGGTTTTTAAGGGGCTTCATGATCTGGAAGGTGCGGGCGATCTTCATCTTCGTGTACTCGTGGGCCTTCTTGTCGGTGATGTCCTGGCCCTTGAAGAATATCCGGCCCTCGGTGGGCGGGTAGTAGCCGCAGATCATGTTGAAGGTGGTGGATTTGCCCGCGCCGTTGGGGCCGATCATGCCGGTGATGGCGCCCTCCCGGATGGAGAAGGACACGTCCTTGACGGCGGTCAGGCCCTTGAACCGCTTGGTGATGTGCCGGACCTCGATGATGGGCGTATTGCTCATGTTCACGCCTCCTTCCCGCTGTGCTTCTGGAGCTCCACGGCCTCAAAGACCTCCACCGGCGGCTTCCTGAGCAGCTTTTCGTCCACGAATTTCTTGGTCTTGCTGTGCATGTACCAGCCCAGTATGCCCGTGGGGCGGAAGCGTATCACCGCCAGCAGCGCGATGGCGTAGAGCAGCATGTTGATGCCGGGCAGCATGGCGCTGTAGCGGGCGCGCAAAAACTCCGACAGCGGTATCATGATCAGGCCGCCCACCAGCGGGCCCTCCACGTAGGCCGCGCCGCCCACCACGGCGGGCAGCACCGACTCGGTGGACTTGGCCTGCACCATCAGGTCCGGGTCGATGTAGCGGATGTAGCTGGCGTAGAAGAAGCCCACCAGCGCCGCCACCATCGCCGAGACCACCACGGCCATGATCTTGTACTTCGTGGGGTTGATGCCGATGGCCGCGGCGGCGTCCTCGTCCTCGCGGATGGTCCTAAGCGCGTAGCCCATGCGGGAGCGCTCGATCTTCTTCATCAAAAGGTAGATCAGCAGCACCATCGCCAGGCCCACGTAGTAGTAGGGCACCTTGCTGCCGAAGCGGAAGTCCAGCCAGGAATCCCGGCCGAAGGGCAGGCCCACGCCGGAGGCCCGGCCGAAGAACGTGGAATTGATGATGAACTGCCGCATGGCCTCGCCGAAGGCGATGGACACCAGCGTGAAGTAGGGGCCCCGCAGTATGAAGCAGGGGTAGAATATCACCCCGGCTACCAGGCCCACCACGATCATGCCGAATATGGCCGACAGCCAGGGGTTGGCCCCGGCCTTGGTGATCAGCAGGCAGCTCGCGTAGGCGCCCAGGCCCATGTAGGCCGCGTGGCCCAGCGAGTTCTGCCCGGTCATGCCGCCCAGCAGGTTCCAGGCCATGGACAGCGTGGACATGTAGAACACCAGCACGAATATGTTCAGTATGTAGGGGGATTTCACAAACACCGGAATCAGCACGAACACCAGAAGCAGCAGCCCCAGCGCCAGCGCCACGTTGCGCCGGTAGGCGCGCACGGCCTTCACATTTTCGCTCATGGTTTACTTCCTCCTGATGATAATCATCTGACGCACCACCAGTATCACGATAAAGGTGATGAAAACGATCAGGTCGCTGTAGGACGGGCTGATGAAGAGGGCGACCATCGTCTCAAGCAGCCCCAGGAAGATGCCCGCGAAGAACGCGCCGGGAATGGAGCCCAGGCCGCCCACCACCACCACGATCAGCGCCCGGAAGCCGAAAGACGCGCCCGCCGTGGGGAAGATGGTGTAAAAGCCGGTCAGCAGCGCGCCGGCCACGCCCGCCAGGGCGGTGCCGATGCCGTAGGTGAGTATGTAGATGCGCTTGGCGTTGATGCCCACCACCTCCGCGCCCACGGGGTTCTGGGACACGGCGCGGATCTGCTTGCCGGTGGTGGTGTACTTCAAAAACGCGAACAGCACCACCGAGATCACCACCAGCACGCAGAAGCTGATGAGCCGCGGCAGGGCGACGTTCACCGGGCCTAAGCTTATGTAGGTCTGGGCGTAGGACGTCGGGATGGTGCGGTACTCGGAGCCGAAGATCACCAGCGCGCCGTTGGACAGCAGAAGCCCCAGGCCCACCGTTAAAAACAGCAGGTTCGTGAAGCTCTTCGTGCCCAGGGAGGGCGTGATCAGTGTGTGCTGTATCACCGCGCCCAGCATGAACATCAAGACCGCCACGAAGGGCACGCACAGGTACGGGTCCAGCCCGAACGCAGTGGAGAGCACGTAAGTCAGATACATGCCCACCATCAGCATCTCACCGTGGCAGAAGTTCACGATCTTCATCACGCCGAAGATCACGTTCTGCCCCATGCCCATCAGGGAATAAAAGCCTCCCATCAACAGGCCGTTGACACACGCTTGAAGGAAAATGTCCAAGTTTCGCTCCCCCTCCTGACTTGCCAAAAAAGTAGCGGAATCCGCAAACGGAATCAGAAAACATTATTTCTTTAATATTATAGAATAGATTTACGCAAATTGCAAGTTGTAATCGTCGCATGAATATGTATGGGTTTAATATGTGCATAAAAAACGCGGGGAAGGCGCCCTGCCCTGGAGCAAGGCGCCGTCCCCGCTGATTTTGATGTCAGTCCCCCGACGAGGACGAGGACGACACACTGCTCGCGGCCTCCCGGTCCTTGATCATGTGCTGGAGCGTGACCAGTATGGCGATCACGATGGGCTCCAGCTCGGGCTTGTAGATGTCGATGCAGTACTTGTCGTGGATCGAGAACATCTTCTGGCCGATCACGGCGATGATGCTGCCGTCCCTGTCGTAGAGCTCGAAGTTCAGCCCGACGATGTTGCCCTGCAGCTGCCAGCCCAGCTCCTCGATGTTGGTGATATCCTTGACCAGGTGCCACAGCTCGTTGGAGATCTGGAAGCTCTCGCCGCTGGCCATGGTGACGAAGTGGCGCTCGTGCAGCGTGAACACCTTGCGCTCGATGTGCGCCACCTGGTTGCCGTGGGCGTCGGTCACGTCGGTCTTGTCGTGCAGCGACGGGAACTTGGTGTTGGCCTCGTAGACGACGCGCTCCTGCGCGTCGGTGATGTCGATGTGCTTGTGCAGCGTAAATACCTTCGACGTGGTAAACAGCGTGTACGCCGGCTCGCCGAAGCGCGCCACGTTGTTCACATTCGCGGCCTCCCCCGCCTCGCGGTAGCGATGATACTTGGAAAAAACACCCATTTCAGATACCTCCGATGTCAATGCTCTGTCAGTATAATAAATTACAGCCCGAAAACCATCGCTTTCGGGCTGATTCAGTGCGGTCGACGGGACTTGAACCCGTACGGTCTCCCACACGCCCCTCAAACGTGCGCGTATGCCTATTCCGCCACGACCGCATGACCATGGTTTATTATACACACGAAAACGGGCGCTGTCAAGTGGCATGCGCCGATTTTACACTTCACGCCAGCCAGTCCAGCGCCAGCCGGAGGGTCAGAAGCGCCAGCACGCCCAGCATAACCCAGCGGATGAACCGCGCGCCGCGGGTGAGGGCGAGCCTCGCGCCGAGCCAGCCCCCCGCCACGGAGCAGCACATGGCGGGCACGGCCAGAGCGAACAGCACGTTGCCCGCGGCGATGCGGGTGACGAGGGAGGCGATGTTGCTGAACAGGTTCACGGGCTTGGCGGTGGCCGAGGCCGCCACCATGTCCATGCCCAGGAAGGTGGTGAACAGCAGTATCAGTATGGTGCCCGTGCCCGGGCCGAAGAAGCCGTCGTAGAAGCCCACGGCCAGCCCGATGGCGGCGCAGGCGGGGTAATCGCGCCGGGTGACGGCGCGCGAGGCCGCGGGGCCGTCGCCCTTCAAGGCCACCAGCGCCCCCACCACCGGTATGGCAAACACCATGAAGCCGTGCATGACCTTGTTGCCCAGGGCCATGGCCGCGCGGGTGCCCAGCCAGGAGCCCGGCAGCGCCAGCGCCGCGGCGATCAACGCGGGGACCATCAGCAGCTTGCCGCTTCTGTAGAACCGCACCGTGGCCGTCAGCGTGCCGAAGGTGGATGAAAACTTGTTCGTGCCCGAGGCGAAGTCGTAGTTCAGCCCCGCCAGCGTGTAGGCCGGCAGCGTGATCAGCCCGCCGCCCCCCGCGATGGCGTCGATGGCCGAGGCCAGAAACACCAGCGGGAGGACGATGAGGTACATCTTCGGCGTTACAATCATGTCGTTTGTACTTTCTTGCGACGCAAAAACTGGAACGCCACGCCCAGCGCGATGACGCCCAGGCCGATGAAGTCGGTGAGGGTGCCGGGCACGATGAGGGCCAGGCCGCCGCCGATCATCAGGGCGCGCTCCAGCAGGTTCATATCGGTCAGGAAGTAGCCGGACAGGCCCGCGGCGACGCCCACCATGCCCAGCGTGGCGGTGATGGTGATGAGGATCACCTCGTACCACACGGTGTCGATGAACAGGAGCGCCGGGCTGGCCGCGAATACGAAGGGTATGATGAACGCGCCGATGGCCAGCCGCGTGGCGGTGACGCCGGTCTTCATGGGCTTGCCCTTGGCGATGGCCGCGCCGGCGTAGGCCGCCAGGGCCACGGGCGGCGTGATGTCGGCCACGATGCCGTAGTAGAACACGAAGAAGTGGGCCGCGATGGCCGGCACGCCCATCTGGATCAGGATCGGCGCGCAGGTGGAGGCCATGATGCAGTAGGTGGCCGTGGTGGGCACGCCCATGCCCAGCACGATGCAGCAGAGCATGGTGAGGAACAGGCCCAGCAGCAGCGAGTTGCCGGACACGCCCACGATGGCGCTGATGAGCCGGTTGGCCAGGCCCGTGACGGTGATGCAGCCGCAGATGACGCCCGCGATGCCGCAGGCCACGGCCACGGTGACGCAGCT
>JAFRFY010000106.1 GCA_017434085.1 Clostridia bacterium | reverse complement strand
CGACTACATCACCTGCGAATTGAAGGACTCCGTGTTCGACTACGCGGTGATGTCCAACCCCGAGGCGGGGGACGCCGCCGGCGCGAAGGCCGGGGCCGAGGCCGAGCCCGAGCCCCCCGAAACCACCATGGAGCTGATGGCGGTGGGCACGACCCGCGAGGTGCTGGAGGACGCCCAGGCCATCACCCGCAAGGCGGGCCTGCGCCTGATGATCACCGCCCCGGCGGTGTCGGCCTACATCGCGCTGCTGCGCGCGCGCCGCAATGAGCTGGGCATCCCCTCGGAGGAGTACGCCATACTGGATCTGGGCTACAAGGAGATCCGCATGTACATGTTCAAGGGGGACAAGCACGTGGCGACCCGCGTGCTGGAGATCGGCATGTCCAGCTTGGACGGCGTGGTGGAGGAGGCCTTCGGCGTGGATATGCACCTGGCCCACACCTACCTGATGACAAACTATGAGAACTGTCTCTACCGGGAGGAATGCATGGCCGCCTATGAGAACATCGCCGTGGAGCTGATGCGCGCGCTGAACTTCTACCGCTTCAGCAATCCCAACAGCACGCTGGGCGACATGTGGTTCTGCGGCGGCGGCGCGGTGATACAGCCCCTGGCGATGACCATCGGCGATATGCTGAACATACAGCTGCATTCCGCCGACGAGCTGGTGTACGACGGCGAGACGATCGAGGAATGCAACAGCTACGTGCAGGCGATCGGCATCGCAATGGGCTGAGTGTGGAGGTAAAAAAGTGGCAGCATTGAAGCAACGTCCGGCAAAGGGCAAGCGCCCGCCCAAAAAGGGTCTCCGAGGCCGTATGCCGGTAAAGCGCTCGATCAACCTGGTGCTGATCGACGAAAAAAAGATCAAACCCGTGAAGGCGCTTCCCGGCATCCTGCTGGTCATCGCCCTGGCGGTGGTGTTCAGCAAGTACATGGTGATGGACAGGCTGATGGCCATGTCCCGGGCTTCGAGCAAGGTGACCAGCGTCCAGTCGACGCTGACGGAGGCCTCAGAGGCGCTGAAGGCCTACGAGGGCGTGGAGGACGCCTATGCCCACATGACCGACAGGGACATGACCAAGGAGGAGCTCAACCGGGTGGACCGCGTGAAGGTGCTGGAGATGGTCTCGGAGTACCTGTCGGACAGAAGCGCCCGGAGCTGGAGCGTCTCCGGCAACATCATGTCCGTGGAGGTCAGCGGAAAGACCCTGGAGAGCCTGAACCAGCTGGCCAGGAAGGTCGAGCAGAGCCCGATCGTGGACACCTGCGTGATCACCACGGCCCAGAAGGACATGAATAAGGGCAGCACCGCGGGCGTGTCCTCCAGCCAGTCCCTGGCGCAGGCGCTGGAGAAGCGCCGCCAGGAGGTGGAGGGCGGACTGGCGGACTCCGTGCTGTCGGCCATGTCCGACGCGCTGACGGCGCTGAGCCCCGAGACGGTGAAGGCGCGGTTCACGATCTACCTGCACAATCCGGCGACGCCCGACGCGACCGCCGCGCCCGATGCGACCGCGGCGCCCGATCACGTGGAGGCGGAGCCGTCATCCACGGAAGAGGCCGGGCAGGAGGATCAGTCCGGCACGTCGGCGCAGACCGGCGCCAGGAAGCCCGCGCGGCCGTCCCGCGTCGCGTCTGAACCGGAGGAGGTGAGCGCGCCGTGAAGTTTTTGAGCCGTGATTTCACCACCGGTGAGAAGATACTGATACTGGTGCTGGTGCTGATCCTGCTGGGGCTGATGTACTATTACTTCGTGGATATGCCGGTGCGCAACTCCATCATGTCCGACCAGGCCGAGGTCAACGCGCTGCAGAGCGAGCTGGACGCCGTGCAGAACCGTCTTTCCTACCTCACCGGCATCCGCTCGAAGCTGGACGAGCTGGAGGGCAAGGAAAACCTGGGCTGGATGGGCAGCTACAACAACAGCGAGGCCGAGGTGCGCTTCCTGAACGACGTGCTGGCGATCACCATGAAGTACAACATCAACTTCGGCAGCGTCACCCGCAACGGCAACCAGATCCGGCGCAACTTCTCCCTGCGATTCCAGACGGCGGACTACGAGGCGGCGCAGGATGTCATCACCCAGCTGCTGCAGGGGGAAAACCGATGCCTGGTGGGGGATATGCGATGCAGCGTCGAATCGGGCGGATCCGTTACCATCGACGCCACCGCCACCTTCTACGAGACCATGGTGGGCGGCGAGGAGGACGCGGTGCTGCCCAACGACAGCGCCAAGTCGAAGAACTGACGCGCCGCGCAGCGACATGCCGCCGGGGAAACCGCGCTTCCGGTTTCCCCGGCGGCCTGCTGTATTATGAAGGAGACGGGCCGCGGGCCGATTTCGATGACGTATTTATAACTTGATTAATCGTATTCATAAGTGTATAATACAAGATGTTATGCGATAATGTGCGGTGATACGGCCGTCAGAGCAATACAATGTGAGATTCGGAGCAAGCGCCGTGATGAATTTATTCAGGAATCTGTTCAGGAAGCCGGACAAGTGGATCGCCGTGGACGTGGAGCTGGACGGCATGCACCCCAGTCACATCATACAGCTGTCCTATCTGGTGATCGAGGGGCGGAGGATCAGGGGCAAGAACTTCTATTTTCCCGCCCGGACCATCAACCGCTACGCCCGCAAGGTGCACGGCCTGAGCGTGGGCATGCTCAGGGACCTCTCCCAGGGCAAGGGCTTTGAGCACCACATGGACGAGATCTACCGGGACTTTGCCGACTGCAAGCTGATCATAGGCCACGACGTGGGGGGCGACATCAAGTACATTCGCCGCGAATTTCAGCGCTACGGTCTGAAGCTGCCCAACTATCCCACCTTCTGCACCCTCAAGCACTATACCGAGGAGGCGCACATCCCGCTCAAATCGAACCCCCGGGTGCTCAAGCCCCCGCGGCTGGAGGAGCTCTGCAACCACTTCGGGCTGACCCGGGAATTCATCGCCGGCCGTTGCCAAAAGTGGTACGGCGGCGGCGACCACTACCACGACGCCCGCTTCGACGCCGCCGCCGCCTACCTGTGCATGGTGGTGGGGGAGAGGATGGGATGAAGACAGACCGCCGGTAATATCAAAAGCGCCATGACCCTATCGACGGTATGGGAAATGAGAACGCGGCAGGCGAATCCTCACGGGTTCGCCTGCCGCGCGTCATGAGTGGAGCCGAGGGGAGTCGAACCCCTGTCCGAAGACCAGAAAAACAGAGCATCTCCGAGCGCAGTCTGCGTATTGACATTCCCTCCGCCCGCCTCCCACAGACGGGATACGGGCATCAGTAGCTTCATAAAGTCCGGCGACCCGCAAAGCTTAAGGCCGCTGGTTCCCTGCTACTATGACGCCGATGACCTGCGCGGCAGGACGCTCAGGGTCGACGATCGCCGCTTAAGCGGCGAATACCATGTTATTGGTATTGTCAGTTATTGTTTTTTCCCGTTGTCAGGCGGTACAGGGCCGCCGCTCGCTTCTCTGCCCCTCCGCATCCCCGTCGAAACCAAATACGGCCCCGCGTTGAATGGGAAAGACACTGACCGGTCTCATCCCTTGGCGCGCATCGTGCGTTCGATGTCGCGCCTGGCGTCGCGCTTCGCCATGTCGTCGCGCTTGTCGTACAGCTTTTTGCCCTTGCACAGCGCCAGCTCCAGCTTCATGCGCCCCTCCTTGAGGTAGACGCTCAGCGGGATCAGCGCCAGGCCCTGCTGCATGACCTGCTGGTGACACTTGCGGATCTCCGATAAGTGCATGAGCAGCTTCTTCGGGCGCATGGGGTCCGTATTGAAGTAGCTGCCCTTCTCGTAGGGGCTGATGTGCATGCCGTAGACGAACATCTCGCCGTTCTTCACCGCGGCGTAGCTGTCCTTGAGGTTGCACTTGCCCAGCCGGATGGACTTGACCTCCGTGCCCTTGAGCTCGAGGCCCGCCTCCCAGGTCTCCAGGACGAAATAGTCGTGCCGGGCGCGCCGGTTCTGCGCGATCACCTTGACGCCCTTCTGCGGCATATCTCCGTCCCTCCCCTTTATCGAAACCCGTTCGCAATCCGTATTATACCACGGCGGCGGAGGTTTGTAAACACCCGGGGGAAAATCTTCTCAATCCGGGCGATGTGGGATTGACGAAAGACTATCCATATCATATAATATAAAGAGGGTAGTCTGCAATCCCGTCCGGGAGGAGGCGCGAAATGCTGAACGAGTATCTGATCGTGGAAAAATCCGCGCTGCCGGATTACTTCTTAAAGGTGGTCGAGGCGCGGCATCTGCTGGAATCCGGCGCGTGCGCGCAGGTCATTGACGCGGTGCACGCGGCGGGCATTTCCCGCAGCACCTATTACAAGTACAAGGACAAGGTCCTGGAGCCCTCCCAGCTCACGGTGGGGCGCAAGGCGTCGCTGATGCTGACGCTGAACCACCAGGCGGGGATGCTGTCGAGGGTGCTCGCGGCGGTTTCGGCCTATCGCGCCAACATACTGACCATCACCCAGAGCCTCCCCATACGTGGCAAGGCCAGCATCATGCTGTCCGTCGACCTGTCCCAGCTGACTGAACCCATGGACGCGCTGATCGAGTCGCTGGACGCCATCGAGGGCGTCGAGCACGTGAGGCTGTTGGCGCTCGAATGACTCCACGGAGGTAGTTTTATGAAGATTCGCATCATGACGGACAGCACCTGCGACCTGAGCCCGGCCTATCTGCAGGCGCACGACGTGACCGTCATACCGCTTACGGTGAACCTGGACGGCAAGTCCTACACGGACGACGGCGTGGCCATCACGCCGGACCACATCTTTAAGGCCGTGGCCGGAGGCAGCGAGCTGCCCAAGACCTCCGCCATCAACGTGGAGGACTACCGCGGGACCTTCACCCGCGCGCTCAGGACCTGCGACGCCATCATCCATTTCGCCATCAGCGCGGAGTTCTCCTCCTGCCATGTCAACGCCGTGGCCGCCTCAAAGGGGCTGCCGGTGTACTGCGTGGATTCCCGGAACCTGAGCGCCGGCATCGGCCTGCTGGTGGCCGAGGCGGTGGACATGGTGGAGGCGGGCTGCGAGGACCCCCGAGCCATCGTCGAGCACTGCCTGGCGATGACCGACAAGGTGGACTGCTCCTTCATCATCAACCGGCTGGACTACCTGCACAAGGGGGGGCGCTGCTCCATGGTGGCCATGCTGGGCGCGAACGTGCTGCACCTCAAGCCCTGCATCGAGGTGGTCAACGGCGGCATGATCGTGGGCCGCAAGTTCCGCGGCAGCTATGACCGCTGCGTGAAGCAGTACGTGGAGGACCGGCTGCACGATCCCAAAGCCCGGAACGGCAAGCGCGTATGCATCACCCACACCGGTCTAAATGACGCCCGGATCGCCGCCATACGCGCCCTTGTCGAGGCCCACGGCCATTTCGACGAGATCTGGGAGGTCCGCGCCGGCAGCACCATCTCCTGCCATTGCGGGGAGAACACCATGGGGCTGATCTATATCAGGAAGTGAAGATCCCAGCAGCGAATAAAGACGGGCGATGAGGGCATCGCCCCTACACGATGAAGCGTTTACAGTGTAGGGGCGATGCCCTCATCGCCCGTTGGTCTGTCGTCTATTCCCGCGCGGGAGCCTCACCGCGCGTGGTTCTCGGCGAAGTGCCAGGCGTCGCGGCACATGTCGTCGATATCCCGCTCGGCGTGCCACTGCAGAAGCGCCGCGGCGCGCTCGGTATTGGCGTAGCAGCTGGCGATGTCGCCGGGGCGGCGGGGCGCGATGCGATAGGCCACCTTCCTGCCGCTGGCCTTCTCAAAGGCGTGCACGATCTCCAGCACGCTGGTGCCGTGGCCGGTGCCCAGGTTGACCGCGATCGCGCCGGTGTGCTCCGCCACGTAGTTGAGCGCGGCCAGATGGCCCAGCGCCAGGTCCACCACGTGGATATAGTCCCGCACGCCGGTGCCGTCCGGGGTGTCGTAGTCGTCGCCGAATACCGACAGCTCCTTTAGCTCGCCCGTGGCGACCTTCGCCACGTAGGGCAGCAGGTTGTTCGGGATGCCGTTGGGGTCCTCGCCGATGAGGCCGCTCGCGTGCGCGCCGATGGGGTTGAAGTACCGAAGCAAACACACGCGCCAGGTCGGGTCCGCCTTGGCGATGTCCATGAGCATCTGCTCGATCATCACCTTGGTGTAGCCGTAGGGATTGGTGGCCGAGGTGGGCATGTCCTCCTTGAAGGGCACCGGGTTGTTCATGCCGTAGACCGTCGCCGAGGACGAGAACACGAACATCTTCACGCCGTGCGCCCGCATGACCTCCGCCAGCACGATGAAGCCGTAGAGGTTGTTGTCGTAGTACTCCAGGGGCTTCTCGACGGATTCGCCCACGGCCTTCAACCCCGCGAAGTGGATCACCGCGTCGATGGCGTGGTCGTCGAAGACCTTCATCATGGCGTCGCGGTCCCGAAGGTCCGCCTGGACGAAGGCGAAGTCCTTGCCCGTGATCGTGCGGATGGCGTCCAGCGCCGCGGGCTTGGAGTTGAAAAAGTTGTCCACGATCACGATCTCGTGGCCCGCGTTCAGAAGCTCCACGCAGGTGTGGCTGCCGATGTACCCGGCGCCGCCGGTGACCAGAACTCTCATGGGATGCACCTCTTGTCCGTTATTTTCCTATAAAAAGTATACCAGCGCCGCGGGCCGGTGTCAAGGCTGATGTTGGGATTATCAGGGGGTAGGGAATAGGGAATAGGGAATAGGCAATAGGGAATAGGCAATAGGAATGGCCGGGGAGGGAACAGGGAACAGGGAACAGGGAACAGGAATAGCCGACCGTAGGGGCGATGCCCTCATCGCCCGGAAGCCATCCGCGTCGTAGGGGCGATGCCCTCATTGCCCGGGAGCCATACGCCAAATACGGCGTCCCTACGATGGGATTCGTACCGACATAACCCCTACTCCCTACTGCCTACTCCCTACTCCCTAAAGGCAGCCTCACGGTAAACGTCGCGCCTTCTCCGGGGGCACTGTCGACCTCGACGGAGCCCTGGCAGAGGTCGACGATGCGCTTGACCAGCGAGAGCCCGAGGCCGTTGCCCTCGGCGGAGTGGGTGGTGTCGCCCTGGTAGAACTTCTCAAACACGCGCCGCCGGGTGGCGTCGTCCATGCCGGGGCCGGCGTCCTTCACCGAGGCCACGGCCCAGCTGCCCTGCCGCTTGAGGCGCACGGTCAGCGCCCCGCCCTCGGGGGAGAACTTGATGGCGTTGCCCAGCAGGTTCACCCAGACGTGCTGCACCATCTCCTCGTTGCCCTTGAACTCGATCTCGTCCAGCTCCACGTCCAGCTCCAGCGCCTTGGCGGTCCACTGCTTTTCCATCAGCAGTATGCACTTGCGCAGCTGCTCGTCCAGCCGGTAGACGGTCTTGTCGGTGACGATGTTCTGGCTCTCAAGCTTGGACAGCAAAAGCACGTTGCCGGACATGTTGGCCAGCCGGTCGGATTCGGAGATGATGATGTCCAGGTACTCCCGGCGCTGGTCCTCGGTCAGGTCCGGGCGCTCGAGCTGCCGGGCGAAGCCCTTGATGGACACGATGGGCGTCTTGAACTCGTGGCTGAAATTGTTGATGAAGTCCTTGCGGAACAGCTCCAGTCCCCCCAGCTCGCTGGCCATGTCGTTGAAGCTGGAGACCAGCCGGCCCATGTCGCCGGAGACGTCCTCGCAGTCCACGCGCACGGAGAAATCCCCCTGGGACACCGCGCGCATGGCGTGCACCAGGTCGTTGATGGGCTTGAGCTTGCCCCGGCCCATGCTGGCCGCCAGGGTGGTGATGAAGAACACCATCAAAAGCGGTATAGCCACCAGCCGGGCGTAGGGGTTGACCAGTATGCCCACCAGTATCAAAAGGGCATACGAAGCCGCCGCCAGCAGGCCCGAGGTGATGATGACGCCGATCAAAAAGACCAATAGCGTCATGTACACCGAGTCCCGGCGGCGCGGGGTGTCGCTGTTTTGCCCGTTGGGGGGCTTGATGGGGAGATTCAATCCTTCTTCACCGCCTTGTAACCCAGGCCCCGCACGGTGACGATCTCAAAATCCGGGTTCTCCCGGAAGTGGTCCCGCAGGCGGTTGATGTGCACGTCCACGGTGCGCTCGTCGGTGTCGGAGTCCATGTCCCACAGCTCGTCCATCAGCTGCCGCCGGGTGAATATCTTGCCGGGGTAGGAAAGCAGCTTGAACAGCAGCAGGAATTCCTTCTTCGGCAGTACCAGCGCGCCCTGGGGGGTGTTCACGGAGAACTGGTCGTAGTCCAGCACCGTGCGCCCCGCCGACAGCTTGTGCTCGTTGGCGATGCGGCTTCGGCGCAGAAGCGCCGCGATGCGCAGCACCATCTCCTCCTCGTCCACGGGCTTGACCATGTAGTCGTCCGTGCCGATCTGGAAGCCCATGTGCTTGTCCGCGGGCTTTTCGCGGGCAGTGACCATCAGTATCGGCAGGTCGCAGCCCGATTCCCTCAGCGTGCGGGTGAACTCGTAGCCGTCCATGCGGGGCATCATGATGTCCAGCACGATCAGGTCCACGTGCTTGCGGTCCAGCACCTCCAGCGCCTCCACGCCGTCGCAGGCCAGTATGGGCTCGTAGCCGTGCTGGGTCAGCACCGCCTCCATCAGCCGCCGGGTGTTCGCGTTGTCCTCAACTACCAGTATGTGAAACATGAGGGCCTCCGTGTCCTTTTTGTCATTTTCTCACAGGTGTATGAATTGATTATAAACGATATAGCGGCGGCTGTCCCGCGCGCGGCGGGGACAATAATATGAAATTACTTGCATGTGGCGCGGGAAGATGGTAAAATAGCCAAAAACAGTGTTTGGGAGAGAGCCACATGGATAACGAAGAGAAGAAGCTCGCGGAGCAGCCCCCGGAGCAGAAGTACGCCGCCCCCGAAATCGACGACGACGATGACGACGCCCCCACCGAGTGGGTGCCCAGCCGGTTTGAAAAGCGGATACACGCCATCCCCGACGCCAAATGGGACCTGTACCAGATCCTCGGCGGCGCGGCCATCGGCCTGTTTACGGTGTTCGCGCTGTTTCTGGGCGGCACCGGGGTGAGCGCGCCGTTCCTGGTGGCCGTCGTGCTGGCGCTTTTACTGCCTAACTGGCTGGAGGACCGGGGCCGCAGAAAGCTCACCAAGGGCCGCTACGCCATGATCGCCGTCATCGCCGTGGGCATCGTCGCCGTGTTCCTCTACACCGGCTTTACGCAGGGGTGGGATATATTTAGAAAAACGCAATCCTGATTGTCACGGTTTCACCATCCGCGTGGCGATAAAGCTCGGGATGTTCAATGCGTGCAGGCGTCCCTCGCCGTTGGTGTCCTCGTAGAGGTCGGTCAGTTGGAAGCCCGCCCGGAGCTGGCCGCCGATCTGGTCCTCCAGGGTGTGCGAGAACTGCACCCCGGCGTCCTGTTCCTGAAGTTTAAGCATCTGTTCGGGATCGGCGACGGGGTCGAAGGGCAGGCGGTTGACGATCTTTTCTTCCTTGTCGTCCACGATGAAATTGACGCCGTTGTCGAGCCCCGAGAGCAGCGCGCCGCCCTTTTTGAGCACGCGGAAGCACTCTCGCCACACGGGCAGCACCTCCCGGATGTAGCAGTTGGACACGGGGTGGAATATGAGGTCGAAGCTTTCTTCCTCAAAGGGCAGGGGCCGGGTCATGTCGGCCTGCACGATCTGTATGGCGTAGCCCTCCCGGGCGGCGACCATGCGCTCGGACGCGATCTGCTTATCGGAGTAGTCCAGCACCGCGCAGTCGGACCCCAGCGCCGCGAATATGGGCATCTGCTGCCCTCCGCCGCTGGCAAGCCCCAGCACCCGCTTGCCCCTGAGGTCGCCGAACCACGCCCGGGGCACCGGCTTCGTGGGGGTCAGCCTGACCGCCCAGTCGTCCTGCTGCGCCCGCAGGAAGGTGTCGTGGTCGATGGGTCGGCCCCATTCCCAGCCCTCGTCGATCCAGCGGTCGATGGTGGCGGCGTTGATGTCCTGATAGCGCCCGGCAACCGCGGCGGGCTCTGATATGTCATGACCCTCCAGCCTCAGCAGGGCGCGCTTCCTGTCCAGCCCGCCGCCGTAGCCGGTCAGGCTGCCGTGCGAACCGATGACCCGGTGGCAGGGGATGAGTATGGCGATGGGGTTTCGGTGGTTCGCCTGGCCCACGGCCTGCGTCGCGCCGGGCTGGCCGATGCGCCGCGCGATGTCGCCGTAGCTGCGCACCTCGCCCCACGGGATCTCCCGAAGCGCCGCCCATACCCGCCGCTGAAACGCCGTGCCCTCCGGCGCGAGGGGCAGCTCGAAGACCTTTCGCTTCCCCTCAAAGTATGCCTTCAACTGCCTTTCGGCCTCGTCCAGCACGGGACAGGGATCGTCCTTTCCAATCACATTGACAAAATCCAGCTTTGTGATCGCGCCGTCCACCGCCTCTAAAAGCAGCGTCCCGACGGGCGATTTTATGTATTTTTGGTTCATGATGACCTCCGTGAGAGAAGTGTGATAATGAGGAATTAGGAATGAGGAATGAGGAATGAGGAATGGCAGAATGCCGGATCGCGCCCCCTCAGTGAGCTGCGCTGACAGCTCCCCCTGCGCAGGGGAGCCTCCGTAGGGGCGCCGATGCGGCGCCTGCCCTTACAGATCGCCGCGTTTCTACCCGGCGGGCGGCGCATCGCCGCCCTACGACGGGGATGGATTCCATCGGGCGATGAGGGCATCGCCCCTACGGGTATGTTGCGTATTGCTGCCCCTACGGGCGATGAGGGCATCGCCCCTACGGGCATGCCGCGCATCATAAACCCTACGGGTATGCTGCGCGGCAGCCGGCAACTCAATTCCCAATGCCCCATTCCCCATTCCACATTCCTCATTCCTAATTGTTAGTTGACGCCAACCTCCTCCAGCCTATCCGCAAAGCGCTCGCGGGCAAGGGCGACGATGGTGCGGGCGTCGGGGGAATCGGGCTGTTGCATGAGGGCGCGGGCCTCGTCGTGGGTGAGCTTCAGAAGCTCGGTGTCCCCGGCCAGCGCGCCGATGCCGGCGGACAGCGCGCCCGACTGCCGGGTGCCGAACAGCTCGCCGGGGCCGCGCAGCTCCATGTCCTTCCGGGCGACCTTGAAACCGTCGTTGGTGGCGCACAGGAACTTGAGCCGGGGGTTGGGCTCCGCCATCAAAAAGCACCAGGATTCATGCGCCCCGCGCCCCACGCGGCCCCGGAGCTGGTGCAGCTGGGCCAGGCCGAAGCGCTCGGCGTTTTCGATCACCATCACCGTGGCGTTGGGCACGTTCACGCCCACCTCGATCACCGTGGTGGATACCAGCACGTCCGCCTCCCCGGCGCGGAAGCGCTCCAGCGCCGCGTCCTTGTCGGCGCCCTTCATGCGGCCGTGGACCAGCTCGATCCTCAAATCGGGCAGCTTTTTCGTGCGCAGCTCCTCGTACAAAAGCTCCGCGGGCTGGGCCTCGATGGCCTCGGATTCCTCCACCAGCGGGCACACGAAGTACACCTGCCGCCCCTTTTTGACCTCCTGGCGCAGAAAGCCGTAGAGCGCCTCGCGTTTCGCCTCGGGCACGACGCGGGTCTTGACCGGCGTGCGGCCCGGGGGCAGCTCGTCCACGATGGAAATGTCCAGGTCGCCGTAGAGTATCAGCGACAGCGTGCGCGGTATGGGGGTGGCGGACATCACCAGCACGTTGGGCTGGTCGCCCTTTTCGGAGAGCGTGGTGCGCTGGCGCACGCCGAAGCGGTGCTGCTCGTCGGTGACCACCAGCCCGAGGCGGGGATACGTCACCCCCTCGGTGATCAGCGCGTGGGTGCCGATGACCGCGTCCCATGCGCCCGCGGCGATGGCCTCGTGGGCCAGCCGGTGCTGCTTCTGGGTCAGGCTGCCCACCAGCAGGCCGCAGCGCATGCCCATCGGCTCCAGCAGGCGCACGGCGGCGTCGTAGTGCTGCCGCGCGAGCACCTCGGTGGGGGCCATCAGCGCGGACTGCCAGCCCCCCGCGTGACTGAGCGCCATGGCGGCGAAGGCGATGGCCGTCTTGCCGCTGCCCACGTCGCCCTGCACCATGCGGGCCATGGCCCGGGGAGCGCGCAGGTCCGCGGCTACCTCATGAAGCACCCGGCGCTGGGCGTCGGTGGGGGAAAAGGGCAGGGCGGCCCAGAAATCGTCGATGGTATGATCGGGAAAGTCGATCCGCACGCCCTCCCGGCCGGTGTTTCGAAACAGCGACAGCGCCACCTGGTACAGCAGCAGCTCCTCAAAGGCGATGCGCCGCCGCGCGGCTTCCAGCGCCTCCCGGCTCTGGGGGAAGTGGGCGTTGAGCATGGCGAAGTTGCGCTCGCACAGACCGTGGCGGCGGCGCAAGGCCTCGGGCAGCTCGTCGGGCCACTGGCCCTCGCACAGCCGAAGCGCCGCCTCCACCGACTGCCGCAGGGCCTTGGCCGGGATGCCGGGGATGCTGCGGTACACGGGGATCAGCCCCTCGCCCTGCTCGATCGTCGGGCTTAAAAGCGTCACGCAGCCGCTCTTCATCTCCGCCCTGCCGTACAGCAGAAGCTCCCGGTCCGGCGTCATCTGCTTTTGAAGCCAGGGCTGGTTGTACCAGATCACCGGCAACGCCTCGGTGCCGTCGGTGACGTAGACCTTGGTGATGGTCAGCCTGCGGGCGCGGCGCTGGCTCGCCTCGCCCGCCACGCGCACGCGCACCGCGGCGGTGTCGCCGGGCTTCAGGTCGCAAAGCGCCACGGTGTGGGTCAGGTCCCGGTATTCCTTCGGCAGGAACATCACCAGCTCCCGCACCGTGCGGATGCCGGCGGCCTCGAAGGCCTTGAGCCGCGCGGGGCCGATGCCCTTGATTCCGGTCAATGCGATGTCCATGGGTCACCTCGTCGAATGGAACGTGTCAATCACCGGCGCGGTTTTGCATATCATGCGCCGGGGGGATGTTTATGAAGACGTGCTGCGCGCCTCAGAACCGGGGGCCGAAGCTCACGCGGATCATCGGCGTGGCGCTGATGGTCGCGGGGGCGCTGATGCTGCTGATCCTGGTGCCCCACTGGGTGTGGACCGGCTTTCTGGCCGTGCTGATGATCAGCGTGGGGTTCTTGCTGTACAGGTTCTGATGCTAAAAGCGCGCCGGGGGTTGTGCCCCGGCGCGCTGTGCGGTCAAGTCGATTACTGGTTTTCGTCGCCCAGCTCGGAGCGGCGGCGGCGGATGCTCTTGCAGGCCTCGGTGAGCTGATCCTCCACGCTGGCGAGCATCTGGTAGGCGTCGTGCTGGGCCTTGAGCCGCATCTCGCTGGCCTCCACGCGGGCGTCGTTCTTGATGATGCGGGCCTCCTCGCGGGCCTGGCGCATGATCTCGCTCTCGTCGATCATGTGGTCGGCGCGCTCCTGGGCGTCCTGCAGTATCGAGCGGGCCTCGTTTTCCGCCTCCAGCACCCGCTGCTCGGCGTCGTCGCGGGCCTTTTCGAGGGCGGCGTTGGCGCGCATCTCCGCGGAGCTGACGCGGTTCATGGCCCGGGTCTCCGCCTCGCCCATGATGCGCTCGCGCTCCGAATACATCTGCATGCCGTACTGCACCGCGTCAGGCAGGTTCTTTTCCATATCGTCAATGATCATCAGGCACTTGTCGGCGTCGATGATCTTCTTGCCGGTCAGGGGCACGCTGGTGCCGGCGGTGATCGCCGCGCGTATATGTTTAAGCAATTCGAGGAAATAACGCATATCGTCGATATCGTCCTCGTTCTGCGATTGCCGGAGATCGTCCCGGGACTCAAGCGCCTCGTCTTCGTAGAACCTATCCTGATCGCGTTCCATCGTTTAGTCCTTCCTTTCCGCATCCGGCGGACGCCGTATACCGATTAGTCTTGCCGGACAGTCCGGCATTTATCCAAATTCTGGCGGTGGATATCGCCCGTTCGGCGGACAGTGCCTGTCTGACGGACACCGCCCGTCACATTCCCGTCCGTTCGATGAATTCCACGGCGGTATCGCCGTAGAGGCGCACATCCCGGCGCGCGAAGCCCTCCGGCAGCGTGACCTCCGCCGATTTGAGCCGCTCCAGCACCACCAGGCAGTCCGGGCTGAGGCGGCCTTCAAGCCGCGCCAGCGCGTCGCCATAGGCGTCTGTCAGCCGGTAGGGCGGGTCGAGGAACACCATGTCGAAGGTGCCGTCCAGCCGGTCGATGGCGGCGCGGTAGTCCAGCTTCATGATCCTGACCCGCGCGTCGAAATCGTCCTTCAGCACGCTCCGGGCGTTGCGCTCGATCGCCTGGATCGCCTGCCGGGAGCTGTCCGAGATCACGGCGAACGCCGCGCCCCGGCTCAACGCCTCCAGCGCCAGCGCGCCGGTGCCGCCGAACAGGTCGATCACCCGCGCACCGATCACCCGCGGGCCGATGATGTTGAACACCGACCCCCGTATTTTGTCCGATGTGGGCCGGGTTTCCTGGCCCCGAGGCGCGAACAAAGTGCGCCCCTTCGCCTCGCCCGATATGATGCGCATAACTCCACCTATGATATTGTACTGATTATATCATAATATTGATGTATTTGCAAAGCTTTTTTTTGAAAAAATGTCAAATTTCAGGTTTTTGTTGGCGCGGGGCCAGTTTTTTGCCCACGCGGGCGCGCGCTTTGGCCCTTCTGCGGCCCTGTTTCATGGCGTCCTCGGTCCTGGCCCACAGCCTCGGGCCCTGCATGTAGCCCAGCGCGGTGGCCGCGGGCAGCACGAAGGGGCTGATCAGCAGCATCGCGGCGATGGCGGGGGTGACGGTGACGAAGTTCTCATGCCAGTGCATGATCAGCGGCCAGTAGGGCAGGGACAACAGCCACGCCGCGATCCGGGCGATGATCACCGGGAGCTCCGGGATCATCCCGCTCTGCCACAGCAGATTCAGTATGATGAACGCGCTGCCCGCGACGTAGGGGATCAGCGCCGAGATCAGCAGCCCCTTGACGGCGTTTTGAGGGCTCCACGCCTGGGACAGGTATTTTTTGTCCAGCTGTGCGTAGACGCTCTCCCCGGCCTGGCGCGCGCGCTCCACCGTGCCGCTGATGCCGCAGGCGCCGTGGCCGGTGGCCATGCCCTGCTTGAAGCAGAAATACAGCATGATGAGAAGCCCCGCGATGCCGATCAGCAGCCAGAGCGCCTCACCCGCGAAGCTGGCGGCGAGGTTCGCCCCGATCAGTATGGCCAGCGCGACGGCGTTGGTCGACCACATGCTTGTTACACCCATGATACGCTCCTCAATCTATGACCTCCACGGGAACCCGGGGGCTGAACCCCAGCATGATCTCGTAGGGGATGGTTTCGGCCTGTTCGGCCAGCTCGTCGGGGGTGATGACCTGATCGCCCTGTCGACCCAGCAGCACCACCTCGTCCTCGAGGGACACGCCGGGGATGTCGGTGACGTCGGCCATCAGCATGTCCATGCACACCCGGCCCACCTGCGGGGCGCGGCGGCCCTTCACCAGCACGCTTGCGCGGTTGGACAGTATGCGGGGGTAGCCGTCGCCGTAGCCGATGGGCACGGTCATGATGACGCTGTCCCGCCGGGCGGTGAAGGTGCGGCCGTAGCCCACCGTGTCGCCCTTTTGGATGCGCTGTATGCGGATAGGCCGGGCGGCCAGCGTCTGGGCGTATTGAAGCCGCCCCTCGAGCTCCGGCACGCCCGTGCCGTACAGCCCGATGCCGGGGCGCACCATGTCAAACTGCAATTCGGGCCTGAGCATCGCCGAGGTCGCCGCCGCGTGGGCGATGGGGCGATAGCCCGCGGCGTGCACGGCGTCCAAAAAGGCCACGAACCGCGCCCGCTGGACCTCGGTAAACCCGGGATCGGTGTCCGCGACGCAGAAGTGGGTGAACGCGCCCTCCATCATCACGTCCGGGCAGCGCTTCCAGTGCGTTAGCAGATCGTGAAGCGCCGCCATATCCCGGACGCCGATGCGGCTCATGCCCGTGTCCAGCTTGAGGTGGGCTTTGGCCTTCACGCCGAGGCGCTGCGCCTCACGCTGCATGACGTCCAGCATCCAGCCGTCGTAGACCGCCTGGGACGCGCCGCAGGCGACGGCCTGGCGAAGCGATTCCTCGCCCGCGCCGCCGAGGATCAGTATGGGGCAGCCGATGCCCGCGCGTCGCAGCGCCTCCGCCTCTTCGACGATGGCCACCGCGAAGGCGTCCGCCCCCGCCGTGAGCAGCTTTTTCGCCACCGCCACGCCGTCGTGGCCGTAGGCGTTGGCCTTGATGACGCACATCATGCGCACCTTCTCGGGTATCGCTTCCCGGAAAAGCCGGGCGTTGTGGGCGATGGCTTCCGTGGAAACCTTCATCACCGTGGATCGCATGGCTCCGCCTCCTCTGAGGACACTTATACAATATCGTATTATAGCTTATGCCGGTCAAATTTGCAACCCCAAAAAAGTCGAAATGTTGTCAAAATGTGGGATTGGGGAATAGGGAATAGGCAATAGGGAATAGGCAATAGGGAATAGGCAATAGGGAATAGGAATGGCCGGGGAGGGAACAGGGAACAGGGAACAGGGAACAGGAATGGCCTGGGGCAACCGTAGGGGCGATGCCCTCATCGTCCGGGAGCCATCCCCGTTGTAGGGGCGATGCCCTCATCGCCCGGAACCCATCCCCGTCGTAGGGGCGATGCCCTCATCGCCCGGGACCCATTCCCGTCGTAGGGACGCCATTCATGGCGTCCGCGGGATTGTGCGCCCCCTCAGTCAGCTGCGCTGACAGCTCCCCCTGCGCAGGGGAGCCTGGGGCTCCGTAGGGGCGGCCATTGGCCGCCCCTACATAAGGTTTTGTTGTATAAAACCCCCGGTTTTGCTGTAATATATGGATGCAAAACCGGGGGATTATTATGGTGGTACGATTCGCTTATTCTACGGCGATGAGGTAGTAGTAGAGGGGCTGGCCGCCCTTCTGGAGCTCCACGTCGCATTCGGGATAGGTTTCCGCGAGGGCGTCGCAGAGCGCCTGGGCGTCCTCTTCGGCGATATCCTGGCCGTAGTAGACGGTGATGAGCCCGGACTCCTCGTTGACCATCTTCGCGGTGATGTCCCTGGCCACCTGGCCGATATCCTGGCCCAGCACGGTCAGCTTGTTGTCCAGCATGCCCATGATGTCGTGCTCGTGGATCTCCTGGCCGTCGTAGTTGGTGTCGCGCACGGCGTAGGTGATGGAGGCGGTGTGCACCTGCTCGGCGGCGGCCTTCATGGCCTCGGCGTTCTCCTCGGGGGAGAGGGTGGGGTCGAAGGCCAGCGCGGCGGAGATGCCCATGGGCACCGACTTGGTGGGCAGCACGATCACGTTGCGCTCCGTGAGCTCCACGGCCTGCTGCGCCGCGAGGATGATGTTGGTGTTGTTGGGCAGTATGATGACGTTGCGGGCGTTGGTGGCGTCGCAGGCTTGCGCCAGGTCCTGTATGGACGGGTTCATGGTCTGGCCGCCGTCGACCACCTGATCGACGTTGAGGTTCTTGAAGATGTCCACCAGACCGTCGCCCAGGGCCACGGCCACGATGCCGTACTCCTTCTGCTCGGCGGCCTTGGCGGCGGCTTCCTCGGCGGCCTTGGCCTCGCGCTCGCGGCGCTGCTCGAACAGGTTCTCGATCTTGATGTTGTCGATCTCGCCCAGCTCCAGCGCGTACTGCAGCGCCTGGCCGGGCTGGTTGGTGTGGACGTGCACCTTCACCACGTTCATGTCCGCGATGACCTGGGCGCGCTCGCCGATGCGCTCCATGCGGCGGCGCAGGCGCACCACGTCGGACTCCTTCATGTCGTCCCTGGGGCGGGAGATGACGAACTCGGTGCAGTAGCCGAACTTGTCGTCGAGGTTCTCGTGGTCGTCCACGAACTCGCCGGGCATGCCGGGCTTGTCGGGGGCGGCCTCGGGCACGATGGCGTCCACCGGCTCGCCGGTCAGCGCCGCGTACATGCCCCGCAGCACCACCATCAGGCCCATGCCGCCGGAGTCCACCACGCCGGCCTGCTTGAGCACCGGCAGCATCTCGGGAGTGCGCTTGAGTATGGCGTCGCCCACGTTGAGGATCAGGCGGAACATCTCCACGATGTCGCCCTGCTTGTCCCTGGCCTCCTCGGCCTCCTCCGCGATGACGCGGATGACGGTGAGTATGGTGCCCTCCTTGGGCTTCATGACCGCCTTGTAGGCGGTGTTCGCGCCGGAGCGCATCATCTGGCCCAGCAGCACGCCGTCGATCTCCTCATGCCCCGCGGCGGCCTTGGAAAAGCCGCGCAGTATCTGGCTGAGTATGACGCCGGAATTGCCCCGCGCGCCCCTCAGCGCGCCCCGCGCCGCGGCGTTGGCCACGTCGGCGGCGCTGGTGTAGGGCTTGGCGTTGATCTCCTTGATCGCGGACGTGATGGTCTGCGACATGTTGGTGCCCGTGTCGCCGTCGGGCACGGGGAATACGTTCAGGGCATCCACCTGCTCCCGGTTGTTGACCAGGAGAGACGCGCCGGAGGAGAACATCTCCTTCAGCATCATGCCGTCAATCTTCGTGATAGCCATTCCTTACCTCCAAATTGCGTCTGTCGAAGCGCGCGATCAAACGCGAATGTCCTCGACGCAGACGTTGACGCGCCCCACCGGCACGCCGGTGAGATGCTCCACCTTGTATTTCACGGTTTCGATGATCGCGGCGGCCACCGCCGAGATCGAGATGCCGTATTCCACGATGATGAAAAGATCGATGTCCACCTTGTCGCCGGAGGAGCGCACCTTCACGCCGCGGCCCAGGTTCTCGCGTCCCATCATCTGCACGATGCCGTCCGTGGAGCGCTTGGAGGCCATGCCCACAATGCCGTAGCAATCCAGCGCGGCGTAGCCGGCCACGCGGACGATCACCTCGTCATTGACGGTAACGACGCCCAGATCGGTGTTGAATTTGCAATCCATTATAAAACCTCCTTTTCGTCAAAAGGAATCAGTGGATAATACAGTCTTCCAACTAACAGTATACCTTGTTTTTGTGGAATATGCAAGACAATCCGGGGGAAACGTGGGCCAATTATTTTTATTTTTGAAAAGAAATCGGTTATTTTTTGATATCGGCGGGCCTTGATTGAAAATCCCTTTCCCCATACTATTTCCCGCCCCGCGCAAATATAATATCTCCACCGACATTCACAGGAGGCCGTCCCATTGTTCAAGATGCAGACATCGCCCCGCCCGGCGACACGCTCCATCGCGCGCATACCGCTGGAGGCCATCCGCCCGAACCCGACCCAGCCCCGCCGCCGCCTGACGCCGGAATCGGTGCAGCAGCTGGCGGAATCCATCCGCCGCCACGGGCAGCTCTCGCCGGTGCTGGTGCGCAAAATGGGGGACCAGTACGAGCTCATCGCGGGCCAGCGGCGCGTCATGGCGCTGCGGCTGCTGGGCCGCGCGCAGGCGGAGGCGGTGGTGCTGTCCACCGGCGACTGCGACAGCGCCCTCATCGCCCTGGTCGAAAACCTGCAGCGGGAGGCGCTTCACTACCTGGACGAGGCCGAGGCCTGCCGCCACATACTGGACAGCCACCCCATCACCCAGGAGCGCCTGGCCGCCAGCCTGTCCGTGAGCCCCTCGGCGCTGGCCAACCGCCTGCGGCTTTTGAAGCTGCCGTTCCGGGTACGGGACGCCCTGCGCCGCACGAATCTGAGCGAGCGCCACGCCCGGGCGCTCCTTCGGCTGGACGACGAGGAAGCCCAGCTTTCGCTGGTGAGCCAGGCCGCCGAGCAGCGCATGAGCGTCAAGCAGCTGGAGGGCCGCGTCAACGCCCTGCTCAGGCCCGCGCCGCCCAAGCCCACCGTCAGCCGGTGCGTGCGGGACAACCGCATCATCATCAACGCCGTCATGGACACCGTCAGGGAGCTCAACCGCATCGGCGTCAACGTGCAAAGCCGCGTGGAGGAGTGCGCCGACCACATCGACGTGGTGGTCACTATCCCCGTGCGCCCCGCTGTAAATCGGAATTAACGTCATCTGCGTTGACATGCCCCTCCGGGCGCGGTATAATCAATTTGATCAAATCGAATTGATTCAAATACAATAGGCATATGGAGGCGATATTGATGCGCTACAACTACCCCACCGAGATGACCTGCAGCCAGCTGATATCCTTTGACCTGGAGGACAACGTGGTCTCCAACATCGAGTTTCTGGGCGGCTGCAACGGCAATCTGAAGGCCATCAGCAAGCTGGTGAACGGCTGGACCGTGGAGAAGATCGAGGAATACCTGAAGGGCAACCTGTGCGGCAGCCGGCCCACCTCCTGCGCGGACCAGCTGGCCCGGGCCGTGCGCAAGGCCTACGACGAATCGAAGGCGGGTGCCTGACATGGTGGTCGAGGTGCGCTATTTCAGCCGCGGCGGCAATACCCTGCGGCTGGCGGAGGCCGTGGCCGGGGCGCTTGACGTGAAGCCGCTGGGCGTCGACCAGCCCATGACCGGCCGCGCCGACGTGGTGTTTCTGTGCGCCAGCGTCTACGGCGGCCTGCCGGACAAGTCGGTGATGACCTTCGTCAAGCAGAACGCCCGCGACATCGGCCGGCTGGTGGTGCTGTCCACCTCGGCCACGGGCAGGTCCACCTTCGGCAGGATCAAGGCCGCCGCGGAGGACATGGGCGTGAAGGTCAGCGAGAACTTCTACCACTGCCCCGGGGCGTGGACGCTGTTCCACAAGGGCCGCCCCAACCGGGACGACTGCGAACGCGCCGCCGCCTTCGCGCGGGCGATACTGGAGCGCGAAGCATGAAGGGCGACGGGTTCGACGCCCTCCGGCTGGACAATCAGCTGTGCTTCCCGCTGTACGCCTGCGCCCGGGCCGTCACGCGGCGCTACAAGCCCTGCCTCGACGCTATCGGCCTGACCTACACCCAGTACATCACCATGCTGGTGCTGTGGGAACGGCGGCAGGCGACCTCCAAGCTGCTGGGGGAGCGGCTGTATTTGGACTCCGGCACGCTGACGCCGGTGCTCAAGAAGCTGGAGGAGAAGGGGCTCGTCACCCGCGCCCGGGACGCCTGCGACGAGCGCAACCTGATGGTCACCCTCACCGACAGGGGCGAGGCCCTCAGAGCCGCCGCCGCTGAAATCCCCGGCAAAATGACGGCCTGCATCCCCCTCGACTCCGGCGACGCCATGGCACTTTATAAGATACTGCATAAGATACTGGACAAAACGGGGCTGTTGCGCTAAGGGCAATCTGCACAAATGAACCGACGGGAATCGGGCGATGAGGGCAGGCGCAAGCGCGGAAGCGCCCCTACGAGCAGGCAGAGATTTCAGACGTTTTAGCCTCTGCCATACGTGAAAAGTCCCTT
>JAFRFY010000105.1 GCA_017434085.1 Clostridia bacterium | reverse complement strand
GCCTGTCCCTGCGCGCTGGCGTACCGCTCCAGCCGCCCGAGGATCGCCACCGTCACCGCGGACGGCGTCGTCAAGGGGCGCAGGAAGGGCAGGTGCACCGTCACCGTCACCTCCGACGGCGGCCTCGCGCTGCCGATCGCCGTGGAGGTCACCGCCGCGCCCAAGCGCGTCCACATGCACCGGCACGGCCTGTCCCTGCGCGCCGGGGAGAGCGCCCAGCTGGGCTGCACCGTGTACGGGGGCAGCAGCCGGGTGCGCTTTGCCTCCTCCAATCCGGGGGTGGCGGCGGTGGACCCCGCCACCGGTCTGGTCACCGCCGTGGGCGCGGGCACGGCCACCGTCACGGTGGGGACCTACAACGGCAGGACCGCCCGCTGCCTGGTGCGCGTGGATGTCCCGGACCCCAACGCCGTCCAGGGGCGGCTGGAGGTCACCTTCATGAACATCGGCCACAACGACGGCATACTGCTCTGCTGCGACGGCGAGTACGCCTTCTTCGATTCCGGCGAGCATCCCCAGGGCGTGCGGGCGAAGAAGTACCTGCTCCGCCGGGGCATCACCCACCTCAAATACTACGTGGGCACCCACGGCCACGAGGACCATCTCGGCGGCGCGCCGGTGATCCTGGAGGGGCTGGACGTGGACACGGTGCTCGTCCCCCACAAGCGCTGCATCTCCTGGATCAGGCGCTGGGCCCACGGTCCGGCGGAGCGCGCCGCGGCGAGGGCCGCCAACTATCACATCATGCGCCCGGGCGAGGCGGTCGCGCTGGGCGGCGCGAGCCTGGTCTGCCTGGGGCCGATACACGTCATCAAGGCGGGCACCGAGGAGGGCGGCCCCGAAAACCGCAATTCGCTGGTGCTCCGGCTCACCCACGGGGTCAACAGCTTCCTGCTCAGCGGCGACGCGCTGGGCGGCGAGCTGGTGGACATCCACCGGCGCATGCCGGGGGCCATGCGCTCCACGGTGGTGAAGAACCCCCACCACGACAAGCCCCAGAAGTACATCATCTCGAAGGCGAAGCCTCAGATCGTGGTGTTCTCCACCAGCTCCGACCAGCTGCCGCCCAGGGCCTACGTGAGCTGGCTTAAGCGGCGCGGCATCAAGGTGTACATCACCGCCTCCAACCGCAACGGCCGGGTCAGCATGTACTCCGACGGCAGCGCGCTGCAGGTCGTCACCCGGCGGTGACGCAGATCACAGGGACGCAGGGACGCGCCATGGCGCGTCCCTGCCTTATTTAATCAATAAACTCCAGCGGTTTCAGCCGGAAATTGCCCCACAGCGATTCGCGCCACAGGAAGCCGGCGTTGACGGCGGGGTCGTCGGTGATGATAAACCGGCTGACGTCCTCGAGGGTATCGTAGTAGACGGAGGTGCCCGTGGGCTTGCCGGAGATCAGCGACAGCTTCATGACGTATTCGCCCGGCGCGATGCCGTCCAGCGGGAATCGGACGGTGCGGTCAAAGACCTCCTCGGCTTTGATCTCAAAGGGCTCGGTCTGGGTCATGGCGATGGGCGAGGCGATGCTGCTCTTGACGATCAGCCGTATGCGCAGGTGCGGGTCGGCCAGGTGCGCGACGCCCTTTAAACGGAACTCCATGACGGAATCCATGGTGTACTCCAGCGCCTGGGTGTTCAAAAACTCGATCTCCAGCATGCGCATGGTGTCGCCGCGGTTGCGGGGATGGGGGATGTGGTCCAGGTCCTGCTTCAGGCTGCGGGCGCCGCTGCCGCCGTAGATCTCGATGGCGCGCTCCACGGTGCCGTCGTACTTGACGGTGCCCTGCTCGAGGAACAACCCGCGGTTGCACAGCTGCGACACCGTGCGCATGTTGTGGCTGACGTAGAGCACCGCGCGGCCGTCCTGGGCGATGTCGCGCATCTTCTGCAGGCACTTCTGCTGGAAGGTCAGGTCGCCCACCGCCAGCACCTCGTCGCAGATCATCACCTCGGGGTCCAAATGCGCCGCCACGGCAAAAGCCAGCTTGACGTACATGCCCGAGGAATAGCGCTTCACCGGGGTATCGATGAACTGCTCGATCTCGGAGAACTCGATGATCTGCTTGATCTTGGAGGTGGTCTCCGCCCGGTTCATGCCCAGTATGGCGCCGTTCAAGTAGATGTTGTCCCGGCCGCTCAGCTCCTTGTGGAAGCCGGTGCCGATCTCCAGCAGGCTCGCCACCTTGCCGCGGATGCGGATCTCCCCCTCGGTGGGGGCGGTGATGCGGGAGATCAGCTTGAGGATCGTGGATTTTCCGGCGCCGTTTCGCCCGGTGATGGCCAGGGCGTCCCCGCGGTCCACCGAGAAGCTCACGTTCCTGAGCGCCCAGAAGGTCTCGTTGGGACCGTAGTGCTCCATGCCGATCTTGGTGTTGGGGTCCTCCTTGCCGCGGATGCGCGCAAACCAGCTGGTCAGATCGCCGTGCAGCGTGCCGCCGCCGATCATGCCCAGCCTGTATTGCTTGGAAACGCCGTCCACTTCGAGCAGTCGTTCTGACATGATTTTATCCTTTCAATCAAACGGTATCGTCACTGTTCAGTCCGGGGGCGATGCCCTCATCGCCCGCCGAAACGCAGACCCGGACTGAACGATCAAACGGTATCCATGAACGTCTTTTCGATCCGCGAGAACAGCACCACGCCGATGAAGAACACCACGATGGTGACGATCACGGATTGCAGGTTGTAGCCGTAGGAGTAGATCTCCGTGCCCAGGTAGGCGGCGCGGAACAGCTCTATGATGGGGGTGATGGGGTTGAGCATGTAGATGCCCATCATGTTGGGGTACTTTTCGGCGATCATGGAGGTGGAGTAGGTCACGGGGGTGGCGTACATCCACAGGTGCACGCCGAAGGACACCAGCATCGCCAGGTCGCGGTACTTCGTGGTCAGCGCCGACACGATGATGCCGAAGCCCAGGCCCAGCAGGCCCAGCTGCAAAAGCAGCAGCGGCGTCAGCGCGATCAGCGACCAGTTGGGGGTGATGGTGGGCTTGAGGCGGGAGGCGTAGTACAGCACCACCACCAGGAACAGCGCGAACTGCACGCAGAAGTTGATCAGCTCCGTGATGATGGTGGCAATGGGCATGCACAGCCGCGGGAAATAGACCTTGCCGAATATGTCGCTGTTCTTGATGAAGGTGTTCGACGTGTTGACCAGGCAGTTCTGGAAGTAGCTCCAGCACACGCTGCCGCCCATGTAGAACACGAACATGGGCATGCCGTCCGTGGGCAGGCCCGCCACCTTGCCGAATATGACGGTGAACACCAGCGTGGTCAACAGCGGCTGGATCACCACCCAGGCAGGGCCCAGTATGGTCTGCTTGTACAGCACGGTGAAATTGCGCTTCACCATCAGCAGTATGAGGTCCCTGTACTTGAACAGGCCCGCAAAATCGATGTCAAACCAGCCGTTGCGCGGACGTATCACCGTGTCCCAGTGGGTCTGTTGGCTTTTCTGCATCTCTTTTCTCCTCAAAATCCGTCCCTGGGCGCGCGCGTCACAGGATGTACTTGCGCACGTCCTTCCTGAGCACGTCCTCCGTGAGCTGGGCGCGGACGTACTCGGCGTTGACGTTCACGCTGATCTGCGGCGCGTCGCCGCCGCCGGCGTTGAAGGCGATGTCGTTGAGTATGCGCTCCATCAGCGTGTGCAGGCGGCGCGCGCCGATGTTCTCGCTGTTCTCGTTGGCCTGCCAGGCGCACTCGGCGATCAGCGACAGCGCGGAGTCGTCGAACTCCAGCGACACGCCGTCCACCCCCAGCAGCAGCTGGTACTGGCGGATCAGGGCGTTCTCCGGCTGGGTCAGTATGCGCTTGTAGTCCTCCACGGTCAGGGGCTTGAGCTCGACCCGCACGGGGAAGCGGCCCTGCAGTTCGGGGATCAGGTCGGTGACCTTTGAGACGTGGAACGCCCCCGCGGCGATGAACAGTATGTGGTCGGTCTTTACGGGGCCGTACTTGGTGTTCACGGTGGACCCCTCCACGATGGGCAGTATGTCGCGCTGCACGCCCTCGCGGCTGACGTCCGGGCCGTGGCCGCCGCCGCGCCCGGCCACCTTGTCGATCTCGTCCAGGAACACGATGCCGTGCTGCTCGGCGCGCTCGATGGCCTCGGTGTACACCCGGTCCATGTCGATCAGGTTCTGCTCCTCCTCGTTGAGGAGTATCTTCCGGGCCTCCCTCACCTCGACCTTCCGAAGCTTGGTCTTCTTGGGGAGTATGCCGCCCATCATGTCGTTGATATTGATGTCCATGCCGGGGATCTCGGCCCGGGGCGAGGTCTCCTCGACCTCCACCTCCACGATCTCATGCTCCAGCTCGCCCCGGCGCAGCCGCGTGCGCACGTCCTCCTGCCGCAGGGCCAGCTTGTTTTTGTCCTCCGGGGAGAGCTCGGGCTCCCGGGGCTTGTTGCCCAGCAGTATGTCCAGCGGGTTGGCGGGCTTGCGCTTGACGGACTGCGTGAGAAGCTCCACCAGCCGGTCCTCCACGGTGAATTCCGCCCGGGCGCGTACCCGCTCGGTGTGCTGGCCCTTCACCAGACGGATGGACGCCTCCACCAGGTCGCGTATGATGGCCTCCACGTCGCGGCCCACGTAGCCCACCTCGGTGAACTTGGTGGCCTCCACCTTCACAAACGGCGCGTCCACCAGCTTGGCGAGCCTGCGGGCGATCTCCGTCTTGCCCACACCCGTGGGCCCGATCATCAGTATGTTCTTCGGGGTGACCTCCTCCCGGATGTCGTCCGGCAGCTGCGCCCGCCGGTAGCGGTTGCGCAGGGCCACGGCGACGGCGCGCTTGGCGTCGTCCTGCCCGATGATAAACCTGTCCAGTTCCCGCACGATCTCGCGGGGAGTCAGAGTAGTCATGGCTTTGTCCTTTCGGCGTTGTCGGTTGGGGGATAATGAGGAGTTAGGAATTAGGAATTAGGAGTTCAGGTAGAAATCCTTTGGATTTCTTTGATTGAAGGTGACGGCGCAACGTATCATATTGCCGGGCATTCTATAATTCCTAATTCCTCATTCCTAATTCCTAATTCAATCAAACCGTCTCCACAATAATATTCCCATTCGTATACACGCAGATCTCTGACGCGATCTCCAGCGCCTTTCTTGCGATTTCGGGGGCGGGGAGGGCGGTGTTGGCGCAGAGGGCGCGGGCGGCGGCGAGGGCGTAGTTGCCGCCGGAGCCTATGGCCAGTATGCCGTCGTCGGGCTCGATGACCTCGCCGGTGCCGCTGACCAGCATCAGGTTTTCCTTATCGGCGCACAGCAGCATGGCCTCGAGGCGGCGCATGGCCTTGTCCATGCGCCAGTCCTGCGCCAGCTCCACGGCGGCGCGGGGCAGGTTGCCGGAGTACTGGGTCAGCTTGTCCTCGAACTTCTCCGACAGCGCGAAGGCGTCCGCCACCGACCCGGCAAAGCCCACGACGACCTTGCCGGAGAATATGCGCCGCACCTTCCGCGCGGTGCCCTTCATGATGGTGTGCTCGCCCATGGTGACCTGCCCGTCCCCCGCCACGGCGATCACGCCGTCGCGCTTCACCGCGCAGATCGTGGTGCCCCGGAAGGGGCTTCTGGGTTCATCCGCGTAACTCATATTGCTGGATCACCTCGTTTAATGTCTCTATGGCGCGCTCCGACAGCTTTTCGTATCGGTTGCGCTTGCCCCTGACCTTGAAGGGCAGAGGCTCCAGTATGCCGAAATTGGCGTTCATCGGCTGGAAATTCGGGCTCGGCGTGCACACGTGCCGCGCCAGCGCCCCCAGTATCGTGCGCCCGGTGAAGTCGGGCTCGGGCCTGCCGCGCAGCGCGCAGTAAAGCCCCACGGCGGCGGTCAGCCCGCTGGCGGTGGACTCCATGTAGCCCTCCACGCCGGAAAGCTGCCCCGCGAAGCGCAGCATGGGGTTGCCCTTCATGGCGTAGTTCTGATCAAGCACCGCGGGGCCGTTTAAGTAGGTGTTGCGGTGCATCACGCCGTAGCGGGCGAACTCGGCACGCTCCAGCCCCGGGATCATCGAAAACACCCGCTTCTGCTCGCCCCATTTCAAGCGCGTCTGGAAGCCCACCAGGTTGTACAGCGTCGCCTGGGCGTTCTCCTGCCGAAGCTGCACCACGGCGTAGGGCTCCCGCCCCGTGCGCGGATCGACGAGCCCCACGGGCTTCAGCGGTCCGAAGGCCAGCGTCTGACGGCCCCGGGATGCCAGTATCTCCACGGCCAGGCAGCCCTCGAACACCAGCTTCTTCTCAAAGTCGTGCAGCTCCGCCAGCTCCGCGCCGACCAGCGCGTCGTAGAAGGCGTTGTACTCGTCCTCGGTCATCGGGCAGTTGAGGTAATCGTCGGACCCCCGGCCGTAGCGGGAGGCGCGAAAGACCTTCGTCATGTCCAGCGATTCGGCGGTGACGATGGGCGCGGCGGCGTCGAAGAAGTTGAGCGCCTTCACGCCGGTATGGCGCGCGATGGCATCGCAAAGCGCCAGGTCGGTCAGCGGCCCGGTGGCGATGATGGCGGGACCCTCGGGGATCTCCTCCGCGAGCTCCGACGCGCACTCTATGAGGGGATGGCTCCGCACCGCCTCCGTGATCCTGTCCGAAAACAGGTGGCGGTCCACCGCCAGCGCGCCGCCGGCGGGCACCCGGGTGGCCTCCCCCGCCGAGAGGATCAGGCTGTCCATGGCCCGAAGCTCCGCCTTCAAAAGGCCGGAGGCGTTGGTCAGGTGCTCCGCCTTCAACGAATTGGAGCACACCAGCTCCGCGAAGCCGGGGGATTTGTGGGCGGGGCTGTATTTCAGCGGCTTCATGTCGATCAGCCGCACCGGCACGCCGCGCCTGGCCAGCTGCCATGCCGCCTCGCACCCCGCCAGCCCCGCGCCGAGGACGGCGACCGTGGGAAAGGTATCTTGCATTTGTGTGTTCTCCAATGTGAGAGGTTGAAGCGGGCTATGAATTAGGAATTAGGAATTAGGAATGAGGAGTTAGGAATGAGGAATGAGGAATGAGGAGTGAGGAATTCCGGTTGAAAACCTTTTGAATTGAAGGCTACGATGCAACGTATCGTATTGCCGGGCATTCTTTAATTCCTAATTCCTCATTCCTAATTCCTAATTAATCCCCGTTCTCCCCGTCCTCCGCCGTGGGATTTTCGACCTGCACCTTATGGCGGCAGGTTTCGCTGGCGCAGACGTGGTAGACGGTGTCCTTCGGCCCGCGCTTTAGGACCATATAGCTGCCGCACACGGGGCAGCGGTCGTTCACGGGGCGGTCCCAGGACACGAAGTCGCACTCGGGGTACTTCTCGCAGCCGTAGAACTTGCGGCCCTTCTTGCTGATGCGCTCCAGCAGCTCGCCGCCGCACTTGGGGCACTTGACGCCGATGTTGTTGGGCAGGGCCAGGGTGTTTCGGCAGGCGGGGAAGTTGGGGCAGGCCAGGAAGCGGCCGTAGCGGCTCATCTTGTAGACCATCATGGCGCCGCACTTTTCGCAGGGCACGTCGGACACCTGGTCCTCGATGGCCACCTTTTCGATGGACGCCTCGGCCTTCTCCAGGTCCTTCTCGAAGGGGCCGTAGAAGTCGGAAACGATGGTCTTCCACTCCATCTTGCCGGCCTCCACCTCGTCCAGCGCGTCCTCCATGCCGGCGGTGAAGGTGGTGTCCACGATGTCGGGGAAGTTCTTGCACATCAGGTCGTTGACGATCCGCCCCAGCTCCGTGGGCACCAGGCGCTTGTTCTCCTTGGCGATGTAGCCGCGCCGCCCGGTGATGGTGGAGATGGTCGGGGAATAGGTGGACGGGCGTCCGATGCCCAGCTCCTCCAGCGTGCGCACCAGCGACGCCTCGGTGTACCTTGGCGGCGGCTGGGTGAAGTGCTGCTCGGCGTCCAGGCCGCCGCAGTCCGCCTGCATGCCCTTTGTGATGTCGGGCAGGCTGGCGTTGTCGGCCTCGTCCTGGGCGTCGTCCTGGCTCTCCACGTAGACCTTGGTAAAGCCGGGGAAGCGGAGCTTCTGCCCGGAGAAGTGGAACCGGTGGCCGGTGGAGGCGTCGATGTCCGCGGTCAGGGTGTCGTAGAGGGCCGGGGTCATCTGGCTGGACATGAAGCGCTCGTAGATCAGCTTGTACAGCCGGAACTGGTCCCTCGACAGCGACGCCTTGATATTCTCGGGCCTGCGGTCCACCACGGTGGGGCGTATGGCCTCGTGGGCGTCCTGGGCGGACTTGCGGGTCTTGAAGGTGTTGGGCTTCTCGGGCAGGTAGTCCGGCCCGTAGCTTTCGAGGATCAGCGCGCGCACGGCGTCCACGGCCTCGTCGGCGATGCGCGTGGAGTCGGTGCGGATGTAGGTCACAAGGCCCTGGCTGCCCTCGCCCGCGATCTCCACGCCCTCGTAGAGCTGCTGGGCGATCTGCATGGTCTTCTGGGTGGAGAAGCCCAGCTTGCGGCTGGCCTCCTGCTGCAAATTGGAGGTGGTGAAGGGCGCGGCGGGCATGCGGCGGCGCTCGCTCTGCTTGATCTCGCCCACGGTATAGCGGGCGTCCTTCAAGCGGGCGATGACGGCGTCGGCCTCCTCGCGGGTCTTGAGCTCCACCTTCTCATCCCCGATGCCCGAGAAGCGGGCCTTCACCGGGGCGTCGTTGACGGAGAACACCGCGTCCAGGGTCCAGTATTCCTCGGGGATGAAGGCCTCGATCTCGGCCTCGCGGTCGCAGATTATCTTGGTGGCGACGGACTGCACGCGCCCGGCGCTCAGGCCCTTCTTGACCTTCTGCCAGAGTATGGGGCTGATCTTGTAGCCCACCAGCCGGTCCAGCACGCGCCGGGCCTGCTGGGCGTTGACCAGGTCCATATCGATCCTCCGGGGGTTCTTCACCGCGGCCTTGACGGCCTTGGCGGTCACCTCGTGGAACTCGATGCGGCAGGGCGCGTCCTCCGCGATGCCCAGCACGTTGGCCAGATGCCAGGAGATGGCCTCGCCCTCGCGGTCCGGGTCAGTCGCCAAGTAGATCTTGCCGGCGGCGCGGGCTTCCTTGCGGATCTTGCCCAGTATCTCGCCCCGCCCGCGAATGGTGATGTACTTGGGTTCAAAGTTGTTATCGACATCCACGCCGATCTGGCTCTTGGGAAGGTCGCGCACGTGTCCCTGGGACGCCTCGACCTTGTAGCCGCGGCCCAGGAACTTGCCGATCGTCTTGGCCTTGGCCGGAGATTCGACGATGACGAGCTTGTTTGCCATAATGTCCTCCGATTAGTCACAGGTATGCCCGGTACATGCCGCCGGGCACCTTCATTATTATTCCCCGAAGTTCCAACATTGTCAAGTGGGAATTTAGCTTTGCCGCGGAAAAACCCGTGATTTGGGTTAATTCTTCGAACGAAAGCTCCTGTTCGCGCAGGGGTTCCACAATTTTTAACGCATCCGGGTCCAGCTCCACCTTCTGGTGGGGGTTGGCGTCGGAGGTCTCGGGGCGGCTGGCCCAGCGGTAGTATTCGAGGATCTCCCACGGGGAGATCACGGGGATCGCGCCGTCCACGATCATGCGGTTGGGGGTGGCGGACAGGGGCGAATAGATGCTGCCGGGCACGGCGAACACGTCCCGGCCCTGGTCCAGCGCGCAGTTGACGGTGATCATCGCGCCGGACTTCTTCGCGCCCTCCACCAGCAGCGTGCCCCTGGAAAGCCCGCTGATGATGCGGTTGCGCTGGGGAAAGTGCCCCGCCAGCGGCGGCGTGCCGGGCACGTACTCCGAAACCACCGCGCCGCCGGTATCCAGTATGCGCGCCATGAGCTCGTCATTCTCCGGGGGATAGCACACGTCCGCGCCGCAGCCCAGCACCGCCACGGTGCGGCCCCCGCCGGCCATCGCGCCTTCGTGGGCATAGCTGTCGATGCCGCGGGCCATGCCGCTGACCACCGTGACGTCCGCGCGGGCCAGCCCCTCGGCGATCTCCCGCGCCGCCCGCTGGCCGTCCCGGGTGCTGCGTCGGGAGCCCACCACGGCGAACATGCGCTCGCCGGTCAGCGGACAGTCGCCCCGCACGTACAGTGTCGGCGGCGGGTCGTAGATGGTCGTCAGCGCGCCGGGATAGTCCTCCGACAGCCGGGTGACGGCGCGTATGCCGCTGCGCTCCAGCCGGTCGAACAGCCGGTAGAAGTACGCCTCGCTGCGGGCCTCCCGAAGGGATTTGAGCGCCGGGCGGCCCAGGAACAGCATCTCCCTGGGCGTGCCGGATTCCCCCAGCGCGTCCCAGACCGCCCGGGGGTCCTCATAGAGCGTCAGAAGCTGGTAGAACCGCTTCGGACCGATGTCCTCCACGCCGCTCAACCAGATCCAGTATTGATCCATTGCGGTGTAGTCCATGGGCTTCTCCGTTTTTCAGAGTGGAGTGTGGAGAGTGGAGAGTGGAGTTTTGGTGGAAATCCTTGCGGATTTCTTTTGATTATAGGGTTACGGATGATCGCGCAACCGAAGCGTCAGAGGGATTTGAACCGTAACTGCACTCTATACTCTGTACTCTGTTATCTCCGTTAATCCATGCGTTGTCAATTCGCCAAAAATATTATTCCCATTATAACACATGTTTTCGCGCATTTCAATAAACGATCGTAGCTGTTCCAGAACTCCAAAAGGGACGAAAGAGGTCGTCCCCCGCTTTCCGCCACCCCAGCCGAATGGCAACGCGCCTCCTCGGATAAGGCAAAATTTAACACGCATGACCATATTCGCCGCCCGTCGCGCGGCGGCGGCGGTTGAAAAGGCGATCAGGGCTGTGCTATAATAGAAGTTGAGTTTTCACGCAAGGCTCGTTTCTATCGTTCAATACCGACATGGAGGAACATGATGTTTGATTTCCTGAAAAAGATACTGACGCCTTCCAACGAGGGCGAAATCAAGAGGCTGCGCAAGACGGTGGACCAGATCAACGCATTAGAGCCTGAGATCCACAAGCTGTCCGACGACGCCATGCGCGCGCGCATAGCCGAGCTTAAGCAAAAGGCCCAGGGCGGCGCGGAGCTGGACGGGCTGCTGCCGGAGACCTACGCGCTGGTGCGCGAGGCGGGCGTGCGGGTTTTGAACCAGCGGGCGTTTGACGTGCAGCTGATCGGCGCGATCGTGCTGCACCAGGGCCGCATCGCGGAGATGCGCACCGGCGAGGGCAAGACGCTCACCGCCACCTTCCCGGCGGTTTTGAACGCGCTGACCGGCAAGGGCGTGCACGTGGTCACCGTCAACGACTACCTGGCCAAGTTCCAGTCCGAGTGGATGGGCAAGGTGTACCGCTTCCTGGGGCTGTCGGTGGGCCTGATCGTCCACGACCTGGACGCCCCCGAGCGCCAGGCCGCCTACGCCGCCGACATCACCTACGGCACCAACAACGAGTTCGGCTTCGACTACCTGCGCGACAACATGGTCACCTACAAGGAGCGCATGGTGCAGCGCGAGCTGAACTTCGCCATCGTGGACGAGGTGGACTCCATACTCATCGACGAGGCCCGCACGCCGCTGATCATCTCCGGCCAGGGCGAAAAGTCCACGGAGCTCTACAGCCGCGCCAACCAGTTCATACTCACCGGCCTCACGGAAGCCAGGGAGGACAAGGAGAACAAGGACGGCGGCCTGCTGGTGGACGGCGATTACCTGCGCGACGAGAAGGACAAGACCCTGTCGCTGACGGAGCGCGGCGTTAGGAAGGCCGAGCGCTTCTTCAACGTGGAAAACCTCACCGACCCGGTCAACCAGGAGCTCTACCACCACATCCTCGGCGCCCTGCGCGCCCACAAGATGATGAAGCGGGACGTGGACTACGTGGTCAAGGACGGCCAGGTCATCATCGTGGACGAGTTCACCGGCCGCCTGATGGTGGGCCGCCGCTACTCCGACGGCCTGCACCAGGCCATCGAGGCCAAGGAGGGCGTGAAGGTGGAGCGCGAGTCCAAGACCCTCGCCACCATCACCTTCCAGAACTACTTCCGCATGTACCACAAGCTCTCCGGCATGACCGGTACGGCCAAGACCGAGGAGGAGGAGTTCAACGGCATCTACAAGCTGGACGTCGTGACCATCCCCACCAACCGGCCCATGATCCGCGACGACATGAACGACGCGGTGTTCATCACCATGAAGGCCAAGTATCAGGCCATCATCGACGAGATCGTGAAGCGCCACGCCACCGGCCAGCCCATACTGGTGGGCACGGTGTCCGTGGAAAAGAGCGAGCTTTTGAGCAAGATGCTCAGCCTGCGCGGCGTGGAGCACGTGGTGCTGAACGCCAAGTTCCACGAGAAGGAGGCCGAGATCGTCGCCCAGGCCGGCAAGAAGGGCGCGGTGACTATCGCCACCAACATGGCCGGCCGCGGCACCGACATACTGCTGGGCGGCAACGCCGAGTTCCTGGCCCGCAAGTCCATGCGGCAGCTGGAGTACGACGACGAGCTGATCGAGGAGGCCATCGGCTTCAACGAGAACGTGTCCGACGAGGTCCGGGAAGCCCGCAGGGTGTTCCGCGACCTGCTCCAAAAGTACGAGGTGGAGACCAGGGTCGGCCACGACGAGGTCGTGAAGCTGGGCGGCCTGCACATCATCGGCACCGAGCGCCACGAATCCCGCCGCATCGACAACCAGCTGCGCGGCCGCGCGGGACGCCAGGGCGACCCGGGCTCCAGCCAGTTCTTCATCTCCTTTGAGGACGACCTTTTGAGGCTGTTCGGCTCCGACCGGTTCAAGCCCATGCTGGAGAAGCTGTCCGGCGCGGGCGGGCCGGAGGAGGCCATAGAGTTCGGCATCGTGTCCAAGCAGATCGAGAACGCCCAGAAGCGGGTGGAGAGCAAGAACTACGACATCCGCCTGCACGTACTGCAGTACGACGACGTGATGAACCAGCAGCGCGAGATCATCTACGGCCAGCGGCGCGAGGTGCTCGAGGGCGAGGACATGCACGCCAGGATCATGGACATGCGCCACACCCTGATCACCGAGGCCGTCAACCGCTGCATCTCCGAGGACGCCAGCGTGGCGGACTGGGACATCGAGGGCCTCTCGGAATACCTGGAGCACCTGTGCATCGAGAAGGGCGGCGTGCGGAAGCTGTTCGACGCCCTGCCCGGCAAGGACAAGGACAGCCTGGTGAAGGCCATCGAGGCCCGCGCCGACGAGATCTACGCCCAGCGGGAGAAGATGTGGGCCGACGCCAACCTCGACATGCGCGAGTTCGAGCGCGTGGCGCTGCTGGGCGCGGTGGACCGCCGCTGGATGGACCACATCGACGCCATGACCGAGCTTCGGGACGGCATCGGGCTGCGCGCCTACGGCCAGAAGAATCCCATCGTGGAGTACAAGCGCGAGGGCTACGACATGTTCGAGGAGATGGTGCACCTCATCCAGGAGGACACCCTGCGCCGCCTCTACTTCACCGTGCTGGCCAAGCCCCAGGAGCGCAAGCAGGTGGCCCAGCCCACCGCCGCCACCCACGGCAGCGACGGCCCCGCGAAGCCCGTCAAGAAGAAGGAAGTCAAGGTCGGCCCCAACGACCCCTGCCCCTGCGGCAGCGGCAAGAAGTATAAAAAGTGCTGCGGGGCGTAGCGCAATATAACCCCTACTCCCTACTGCCTACTCCCTACTCCCTGAACAGGATGTGATGTTATGATAGAAATGGAAGTTTTCAAGCAGGACCTCAACGCCGTGCGCGACATGCTCAAGGAGGCCGGCGAATCCCTGCAAATCGACCACCTGCGGGAGCAGCTGGTGGAATACAACGAGGACATGGGCTCCCCCGGCTTCTGGGACGACACGGAGCGGGCGCAGAAGGTGTCCGCAAAGGCCAGCTCCGTGGAGCGGCGCATCAAGCACTACGAGAGCCTGATCGCCCGCGCCGACGACATCGAGGTATTAATGGAGCTGGCGGAGGAGGCCGACGACGAGTCGATGGTCGAGGAGATCCGGTCCGAGTTCGACGGCTTAAAGGCCGATCTGGAGACGCTGCGGCTCCAGACCCTGCTGACCGGCGACTACGACAACTGCAACTGCATACTCTCGCTGCACGCCGGCGCGGGCGGCACCGAGGCCCAGGACTGGACCCAGATGCTCTACCGCATGTACACCCGCTTTGCCGAGCGCATGGGCTTTCAGGTCAAGCTGCTGGACCTGCTGGACGGCGACGAGGCCGGCATCAAGTCCGTGACCTTCGAGGTCTCCGGCGACTACGCCTACGGCTACCTCAAGTCCGAGCGCGGCGTGCACCGGCTGGTGCGCATCTCCCCCTTCGACGCCAACGCGCGCCGGCACACGTCGTTCGCGTCGCTGGACGTCAGCCCCATCATCGAGGATGACGGGGAGATCGAGATCCGGCCCGAGGATCTGCGCATCGACACCTACCGCGCCTCCGGCGCCGGCGGCCAGCACGTCAACCGCACCGACTCCGCCGTGCGCATCACCCACCTGCCCACCGGCATCGTGGTGCAGTGCCAGAACGAGCGCAGCCAGGTGCAGAACAAGGAG
>JAFRFY010000104.1 GCA_017434085.1 Clostridia bacterium | reverse complement strand
TGTAAAAGCTGCGGTAGCCCTGTTCTGAGGCGTCCACCTCCAGGGACAGCTCCATTTCCTTGTCGAAGTCGCAGGTAAATTCGTTGGCGTTGAACACCGCCGAGCCCGACTTGGGGTCCTCCGTCTTCATCCGCTCGAGGAGGGCCTGCGCCCGCGCGAAGGTGGTGCTGACATAATAGATGTCCGTCTTCAACTGGTCGTCCAGCCAGTCCAGCATCATCCGGGCGTCCCAGGTGCCGTCCGGGGTCATGCCCTCATGATAGCGGCTCTCCCGGGCTTCGAGTTGCAGCGGACGCGCGTCATCCGCCCCGAAGAGCCCGCCGCTGCCGCCGGATTCGACCCGAAGCCCGCGATGCTGAGGGCGCGTTTGAGCTCGGCGTCGGTGATCACATCGCCCGTGGCGGCGAAGGCCGTCCAGGGCAGCGCCTGGGAGAGCATCACAAACGCCAGCAGCGCGGCGATCCACTTTTTCATACGCGCGTCCTCCTCGGTGTTAGAGTGCGTTTCAGGCATTCAGAAACACACTCTGGGCCCCGGGCGATGCCCGGGGCGTCATACAGCGCCCTTGTTCCCTGATTGCCGGCGCTGCCGACAACCCGGGAAACCTGCGGTTTTTCTATTTATTGTAACATATCCACATCGAAATAACAAGAAGTAAACACTTCATTTTCTCCGGGGAAACAGAGCGACGAATAAAAAAACCTCCCCGCCTTCTCCCGGTATATCCGTCACACCGGGTTGAGCGGGGAGGGCGTCGGTCATTCGATCAGCCGTCCACCTTGAGCGTATCCAGTATCTCGCTGATGGCGTCGTCCCTCAGCATGGCCTTATCCGCGTCGTCCATCTTCGTTACGCCGATCTCCACGGTCAGGCTGTCATCGATCTCGCCGTCATCGTCGTACACGGGCGCGATGAAGAAGGTCTGGGTGGTGTCGTCGTCATTCTCCAGCGTGTAGGTGAACACGTTTTTGAAGCCGGCCCAGGTCTCCATCTGTTCTACGGTGGTGTCCGGCATCTCGGCGAATTCCGCCATGGTCGGGAACTTTTCGCCGTCCTCCAGCTCGGCCACATAGATGCGGACGTAGGTCTGGTCCCAGGTTTTGTCCTTTGCGGCCAGCACGACACTGTCCTCGTCGTCGGTGTGATCATCCTCGACGATCTCGAAGATGTTCTCGTCGTAGTTGAACACGATGTCGTCGCCGTCATAGCGGTAGGTGGCCGCGAAGGCCGTGGTGGTCAGGGTCAGTATTGCGATGAGTACCAGCGCGAAAAGCTTCTTCATGATGAAAACCTCCTTCGGTGCGGCGCGGTGGCCGCGGCTGTTGTTTTTTGTTGACGCGGTCAGTATAGCACAGCGTTTGTCACACAACTGTCACAGCCCGTTACTGATCAACTATCGCAGCGAATCGTCCAAGGCGCTCTCTGACGACATCGCCGCCAGGCTGGAGAAGGACTACGGCGTCAAGACGCTGGTCGTCAAGGCGGACGTGAGCCGGTATGAGGACTGCGAAGCGCTGGTCAAGGCCGCCGTCGAGAAGTTCGGCGAGCACATCGACGTGCTGGTGAACAACGCCGGCATCACCAACAACTGCAACTGGATCGATATCACCCGCGACGCCTACGAGCGCGTCATCAACACCAACCTGATGAGCTTTTTGCACATGACGCACCTGGTGCTGCCCTACATGATCAACCACTCCGACAAGGAGCATCAGTGCTGCATCGTCAACACCTCCTCCGTCGGCGGCCTGACGGGCGTCATCAACCAGGCGGACTACTGCGCGTCCAAGTCCGGCATCATCGGCCTGACCCGCGCGCTGGCGCTGGAGTTCGCCGGCCGCGGCGTGCGCGTGAACGCCATCGCCCCCGGCATGATCATGACCGACATGCTGCGCGGCGTCAACCAGGACGAGCTCAACGCCCTGGCGGCCGCCATCCCGCAGGGCTTCATCGGCGACGTGTCCGACATCGCCGGCGCCATGGAATACCTGCTGACCGCGCCCTATGTCACCGGCCAGGTCATCTCCCCCAACGGCGGCTTTGTGCTGCAATAAACAGCTGTCCCTTTCAGGATTTGGAAGGAACCCATCAAATCCACATATCAATAGCTCAGAACGGGGACGATATCATCCGGGTTGTCCCCCGTGTAGGTTTTGCGGATGAAATCCATATACGCCGCGACCACGTCGCGGGCGGCGGCGCGGCTGAATATGCCGTAGGGCAGCGCGTAATCCCAGCGCACGGGGCGGAGCGTCAGCCCGACGAGTATGTCGCTCCAGCACAGCGGGGCCAGCAGGAGCCGGTGCTGAAAGGCGCACTCCCAGAACACGGAGGGCGAGGGGGCGTCCATCAGCACAAGCTTCGCGCCGGCTTTTTCGATTGTCTCATACAGTTGGGACGATCCCTCGTAAGCCGCGTCGCGGAAGGAGGCGACATCGTGCCCCCTCAGGTCGTCGGGCTCGAGGATATCCTTTTGCGCAAGCGCGTGCGTGTTCTCCATGCCGATGCCGAACGGCACCCGGCAGATCTCAAAGAAATCCCACTCCCGCATCCAGGGCACCCCGCCGTTCAGGCTCTCGATGAGGTCCACGGCGCCGGGGATGCCCGCCCCGGCGTGGATGTTGACCATCTCGATCCGGCACGAGGGCTTCTGCTGGCTGTAGAGCGTCCACAGATCGTAGATCAGGCGGCACTTTTCCAATATGGACGTGCCCACGCAGATGGTCTCCTCCCCCTGGGCGATGACGTTCAGGCGGGAGCGTATCTCCTCGGCCCGCTTCATCATATCCTCCGTCTTTTCCAGCAGGTATTCGCCGGCGGCGGTCGGCCTTGCCCCCTTCTTTGTACGGGTCAAAAGCGCCATGCCGTATTCCCGCTCCAGCGCGTCCATCTGCTGCATGATCGCGCTGGGGGTGACGTACAGCCGGGCTGCCGCCTTTGTGAAGCTGCCCGAGCGGCACACCTGTACGAATACCTCCAATGAATGCTTCAGCATGGACGCCGCCTCCCGGTATTTAGTAAAACTGAATACATTATAAGATATTGGTGATTCCCCGGTCAAGCAAAATGTGCCATAATGGTGATAACAAAATAAACCGAAGGAGGGTATCACACATGTCCAGGTTTGTTACAAGGCGTGATTTTTTGAAGGTTTCCGCGGTGAGCGCGCTGGGGGCGGCGGCGACCGCGGCATTCGGCGCGGGCGCGCTGGCTGAGGACGCGAAGGCGGTCTACACGCCGGGCACCTATTCCGCCAGCGAGCAGGGGCTGGAGAGCCTGGTGACCGTCACGATGACCTTTGACGAGACGAGCATCGTGGACGTGGTCGTCGATTCCAGCGGCGAGACCGCGGAGATCGGCGCGGCGGCGGCGGAGACGCTGGCCGAGCAGCTCAAGAACGCCCAGGCCGCGGAGATCGACGGCGTGACCGGCGCGACCGTGACCGGCAACGCCGTGAAGAAGGCGGCGGCGAGCTGCATCGCGCAGGCTATGGGCCTCGCGGTGGAGGAGGAAGCGGCCGAGGCGACCGCCGGCGGCGACGACTGGCTGGGCGCCGAGCCCGAGATCACCGACGCGGACGTCTACGCCGAGGCCAGCGCCGACGTGGTCGTGGTCGGCCTGGGC